>JAGRJL010000382.1 GCA_020442775.1 Lysobacterales bacterium
GAGCGGGAAGCAATCACCAGCCGCCGATCGGCCGCTCCGCCACCATCGCCCTGGGCAAGCAGCTCATCCCAGCGCAGCGTGGCCGTCCACGAGCCACCATCGGACTGCAGCTGCAGATCGGTCAACTCCACGGCCCGCGCACCAGCGACACTGACCGCGACCACATCTGCATCGGGCAGGTCGCCCACCTGCAGCTGTACGCAGCCCAGGCCGCAGGGGGGCTGCGTGGCCTCATCTTCGAAGGACAGCAGGGAAATGCCGTCCGGCGAGCCAATGATCGATTCCGGCACCAGGCCTTGTGCCGCCCGATCGGTATCGACCAGCCCCACTGCGCTGAGCACCAGCGACTCCAGACGTAAGATGTCCACCGGATGTCCGGTATCCAGCAGCTCTATACGGACCGCATTGGCGCCATCGACGGCCAGCCCAGCGGGCAAATCCCAACTGCCGATGTCGGTATGGACGCCGTCGAAGCTGCGCTCGCCCAATACCTGACCATTCAAGCTCACCCGGTAGCGGTGATCATCGCCGGGATCCGGGAAATCGAGGCCGCCCCATAGTTCCACGCGAAGCTGGCTCGGTCCGTCGCGCAGTCCTGGTGCCTGCAGCGTCCAGCTGCGCTCACCCTGCGCGCCATTGCGCTGAATGGTGTCGTAATACCAAGGGTCGGCACCGGGAGCGGAGAAGTTGTAGTAGCGATTGTCGTCCAGCCGGTATTCACGGCGAAGCTGCGTCGCGGCCAGCACGCCGCTCGGCGCAGCCGAGCTCTGCGACCAGCGCGTACCCTCGCCCAAACCGAGAGTGATCAGATAGGGACGGGTACGGGTGTACTGACTGCCCTCCACCGCATCAGCGTAGAACTCGATGTGGTTGCCGCTGTTGAGGGCGCCGTCGCCGCTGATTCGGTATGGCACCTGCTCGTCACCGCGCCGCACCTGCAGCTGGTTGGCCGGCGCGCCGATGATCTGCAGACCCAGTGC
This sequence comes from Lysobacterales bacterium, assembly GCA_020442775.1. Lineage (GTDB taxonomy): Bacteria > Pseudomonadota > Gammaproteobacteria > Xanthomonadales > SZUA-5 > SZUA-5. Next base: position 981 of record JAGRJL010000382.1, read on the forward strand.
GGCCAGATCCGCAATGGCGACCCGCTGCAGTCCGGTCTGCTCGACCAGCGCCTCGGCCGCGGCGATGCCGGCGCCACGCTGGGCCAGCAGGTTGTGCTGCGCGTCACGCTGGGCCTGCTGCGACCGCTCGGCGGCGGCCTGCGCCCAGGGCTGCGGCTCAAAACTCAGCTCCGAACCGCTGACCGCGCCCAGCGCAAAGGGACCGAAGCGTTCCAGCTTGCCGCCGGAAGCGATCTCCTCCAGATACAGAGGCTGCTCCGAGGATGACAGCAAGGTGGTCTGGTAGTACTGCGGGAGCACGCTGTCCACGCCAGTGGCGGGGATGAATTCGCCGCCGGCTGCCGTCTGCGCCTCGCCACCGGCGGCCTGCAGCAGCCGGTAGCCCAGCGTGCCGGCCTCAGTCGCCACGCTCCAGCGCACCGCGATACGGCCGGCATCCAGCCGCACTGCGTTGAAGCCGGCGAGGGTCACCGGCAGGGTATTGACCGGAATGCTGTCATCCTGCACCTCACCGTTGCTTACCGTGCCCAGATGCGAGGGCGGGCTGGCATCACTGAAGAAACTGGCATCGGTGGTCAGGCGGGTGCGGATCACGCTGGCGCTGGCGTTGTTGGGAATCGGTGCAGGCAACGCAAAAACCAGCACCGCACTGAGCCCGTTGGCGCCGTTGGGGATGTTGCCGCTGGCAAATCCGCTCGTCGCCGTCGACGCCAGATCGGGCAGCGAGCGCTCGCCCGGGTCATTGAAGTCACCGTCGTTATTGAAATCGATCCATGCAACGAGCTGTGCCGCCGCGCCGCTGTTGTTGGTCACGGCCACGCTGACACAAAAGTGATTCTGGCTTGGATCGGTGGTGTAGGCGCCGCAGACCCAGCCCTGGTTCGGAAGCCGCGCCGGCGGGAAGGTGACGCCGCCGTTCTCATCGCCATTCAAACTGCTGTCGTCCCCGGTCGCACCGGCGCTGGGGAGCCCGTCGGTCTCGCCATCGGGCCCACTGCTGCCAATGAACAGGCGGGTCCGATCCCGCAAGCCGTGGCGGGGTCCATTGTTGGCACGCAAGGTGCCGTAGGAGGCCGGTGCGTCGCCATGGTCATAGCCACAGAACTGCAGATCGGAAATGCCGATCCACTGATTGCCGGAATCGGTGTTGGGCTGATCGCCCTGGGCGTATTGAATGGCCACGGTGCTGACCGGTTCCAGGAAGCTGTAGCGGACATTGCCGTTGGTTGCCGCGTCGTTGACCGAGTTGTCGGCTTCGGCGAAATCCCCGGCGTAGGCGAGATTGGACGGATCAACCAGGGTCATTTGGTAGGGCACCCGTCCCCCCGGCCCGGTGGCAAATACCCGGGCCATGTCCTCGTAGACCGCGCCGGAGCTGAGCCGGTCGACATCAAGCAGGTCAAAGGCCAATCCGGAAACCGGTGCTGAGAACTGAAACAGCACATACTCAGCCGAAAGCTCCGTGTCACCGCTGGTATCCATGCGGAAGAAATAGTGACCCGCATGCCCACCCAGGGTGCCGGTCTGAGTCACATAGCTGGTGTGAATGTCATTGGGCGGCTCGCCTGAGGTGGTGACCTGACTCAGCGTGATGCCGTCGGGCGCCATCACGGCGCTGGTAAATGCCGCGCCATTGCCGTTGTTGCCCCAGTCGAAAGTGCTGTTGCTGGCGCATACCGCTGGCGCAGTCGCGGCATTGTTCCGCAGCACCAATCGAGCCATGTTCAACGTTCCGGTGTCGACGTTGAAGTTGTCGCAGACGCGCAAGCGCCAGGTGCCGTTGGCCGGGCCGGTGTAAAAGCTGTCCAGTGCCGCGACCCCGACCAGCCGCCGGTAGGGACTGTTGCCACCGGCTGCCAGCGGATCGACGTCACCATCGTTAAGCGGATTGCCACCGTCGGCATTGCTGCTGAACATTACTCGGTAATGGTCGTTGCCCTCGTTGCCGTTGCTGGTGGCCAGAACAGCAACATTGTTGTTGGGGGCGACGAGTTGGATGTTCAGATCTCCCCGGTAGGTGTGGGTAAGATCGATTCCCACCGCGATGGTGCCGTTGCCACCCACCTGAAAGGTCTCGGCCACGACGAAGGTTCGCTCGACAAAAGTCGGGCAGCCGTTGTCCGGAATCGCCAGGGCGTTGCTGTTCTCGTAGGTGTAGATCACCTGGGACTGAACCGACAGGGAAATTAAGGCGCCTGAGAACACCAGCAAGGTACGCAGGAATCTGGCCAAACAGACGCGGCCCTGATGTCGGGTTGGGACTTGGCTCATGAATTGAACTCCGGCTAGCTGACGGTTGCGGCGACCACGGACAAATCGACCGCAGGCCGCATAGAATCGCGGCTCCCCCGAACCCGATTCTTTGTGACGCGATGTAATTACCACACCAGACTGCAGGAATGCAAGCATTTCAGACACAAAGCGCAACACTTTCGTCAAGTTAATTGACGAAGTGATCGGTGATACTCGTCACAGTTCCGAACGCCAAGCATTGCCGCGGCGGTGCTCGCCGCCTTACTGCAAGCGTGACCGGCCCTGCGCGCACCCAGCGGTCAGTACCAGTATTCCCAGATCAGCGCGGTCACCGCCGCGCTGCAGATCAGCCAGCAGACAAACAGCCAGCGGATCCCCAGTCGGCGCCTTTGCAGAGGCTCAGATCGGGCCGCACGTGCCGCCTGACGCCGATCCAGCGCGTCCAGTAGCAGCGTGAAGAGGTAGCCGACGGTCAGCGCCATCAAGGCGCTGGCCGCCAGACCCAGCAGCAGTCGGATCACTTCGAGGCTTGCAGATGCTCGGCCAGCCAGCGCTCTACTTCGCGATGCCATTGCACCGAATTGCGCGGCTTGAGCACCCAGTGATTTTCATCCGGGAACTGCAGGAAGCGGCTTTCGATGCCCATCCGCTGCAGCGCGGTAAAGGCGGCGATGCCCTGCTCGAAGGGCACCCGGAAATCCTGCTGCCCGTGGATCACCAGCATCGGCGTCTTCCACTCGCGCAGGCGATTGATCGGGTTGAACTTCTCGTAGTTCTGCGGGACCAGATGCTGCGGTCCGCCGTGCTCCCATTCGTCGAACCACAGCTCTTCGGTGGACCAGCTCATGAAGCGTGAGTCGAGAATGCCGTCGTGGTTGACGATGCAGTCGAAGCGGTCGGACCAGGCCCCGGCGATCCAGTTCATCATGTAGCCGCCGTAGGAGGCGCCCAG
>JAGRJL010000383.1 GCA_020442775.1 Lysobacterales bacterium
GCCTGGTTGATGGTCACTATCCGCAGCACCGAGGTCGCTGCGTTGTAGTTGCCATCACCCTCCTGCCGTGCCCGCAATCGGCAGGTTCCGGCGCCCACGATGGTGGCAGTGAAAGCCTCGACACTGCAGGTGGCGGCAGTGGTCGATTCGATCGACACCGGCAGACCGGAGCTCGCGCTCGCAGACAGCGGGAAAGTGCCGCCAGGGCTGTAGGTCTGGGTCCCCGGGTTGGCGAAGGTGATGGTCTGGCTGGCCATGTTGATCGTCACGTTGCGACTGACCCGCGGCGCCGGATTGAAGCTGGCATTGCCGGGCTGATCGGCGTGAATGGTGCAGGTGCCCGCGGCCAGAATATTGACCGTGGTCTCCTCAATTCCGCATATCGTTGGCGTGCCCGAAGTGAAGACCACCGTCAGCCCCGAACTGGCCGTCGCGCTGATGCTGAAACTGCCGCCAGGGCTGTAGGTCTGCGTGGTCGGTTGCGGAAAATTGATGGTCTGATCCTGCAGTGCCGCAGCGCAGTCGGGAAACTTGAAGGAGGCAATCCGCGTCTGCCAGTTGCCATTGCTGCCGTTGCTCTGCGACGAGTAATACTGATTGGTGTACCAGAAGGTGCAGTCATCCACCGGGTCGATGCTCATCGCGGTGTAGTCGCCCCAGCGCTCGCAGGGCGTCGGGCCGCAGTCGAAGATCTGCGATCCGCCACCGGTGACCACGAAGCGCTCGGTCTGCGGCAGCATGTTGAGCGAGTCCGTCACCAACCGCCCGGAGTAGGCGATCGACGGAAAGCTGGTGGTGCCGGAGGTGCTATAGCCCAGCGCCATGTTGCCCTGCTGATCCACCGCCAGCGACGACATCCAGCGATGGCGGCTGCCCTCCGGCCCGTAGATCTGCTGCTGTACCGGCGTGGTGGACACGGTGCCGCCGCTGACGTTGATCTGCGCCCACTGCGGACGCAGCACCCCGAAGCTGGAGGAGCGGGTGGAGTGGCTGACCCAAACCGACTCGGCATTGCCGATCCGGCGGTACTCGGCGCCCTGCATCAGGCGGTCTCCCACCGAGTCCAGTCGGGTAGAGGTATTGGGTTGATTGGCGACCGCACCATCAGGGATAGAGTAGCTGGTCTGACTGACGTTGACCTTGGCGCCCAGGGTCCCGCCGGCGCCACAGTTGGTCCCCGGGGTGAACTTGCGAACCTCGAAGGCGAAGCCGGTCAGTGATTCGGAAACGAAGTAATTGGGGGTGCCAGCGGGCGGCATGAACTCGGGCGCGGTGCCCTGCAGGTTGCTCGGGATCATGGTGAACACATTGGCCGAGGAGGCCAGGAAGCCGATCGAACTGGTCAACGGCTGACCCGCAAACATGTTCGCCCGATTGAAGGAGGCGAAGGCCACCCCGCTGAAGTTGAAGTTGGGCGCCTGGAACTCATTGGCCGACATGTACAAACAGTCGTTCCACAGCCCGAAACGCGGGTAGTCATTGAGCGCGCCGTTGGGCGGTCGGCCGCTGCCTCCGGGATCCATCCGCACCGCATACAGCCACCAGCCGCCGCTCACCGGATTGCTGGTCTTGGACACCGCAAAACATTGATAGAAAGGCGCGATCGGCAGGTTGCCCGAGGTGGCAAAGGCGAAATTGGTGAGGATCCAGCGATCGGCCAGACCGTCGTGCAGCACCACCGGGTCGCCCTGGTTGTTGGCGTCGCAGGGGGTGCCGGTGCCGGCCCCGCTCCACAGCGCATTCTCGGTGAAGGCGGTGAGCAGGGTGCCGCTCTTGCTGAAGATCGCGTAGGAGCTGTTGACCCCCTGAATGTAGTGATTGGGTCCCACATCGCCGGTGACGTCGGAGGGATAGCCGGCGCCGGCGATGCCGCCGGTCACCGCGGTGTTCAGACTGAGTCCGGCGAAATTCTCGATCGGCGCCGGCATCGCCGCCTTCGGAACGTTGGGGTCGGGCGCGGGCAGAGCCTTGTCCGGCGGCGAGCGCTTGTTACCGCGCGGCGGCTCGAATTCCCGCCCAAGGAAACGCTGCGCCGCCGCATCCTGCGGCAGATCGCGCAGGTCGCCGTCATAAGAGGCTGGAATGACCTCCGGCAGCGCCTGGGTGATCGCCTCCACCCCGGGCGGCAGCGCCAGCTGCTGCGCCGGGAGCGCTGCCGCGTTCAGCAGCACGCAGGCGCAGCCGACAAGGGCCCAAACTCTTCGCGACAGGCTATGGGTGGACTGACTCATCGGCACCTCTGCTTCCTTGCATCCCATGATACGGGCCCGCATGGGCGACGGCTAAGCTTGCTCTGAACGACCAGCAAACCGCCTGCTCCGCTGGGCGCGGGTCGCCAGTTGCCGTCTAGTGTGGTGTCCCCAAATTATGTTGAACTTAGTTCAGATGGATTTTGGTCTGAGAC
>JAGRJL010000384.1:0-201 GCA_020442775.1 Lysobacterales bacterium
GGCCCAGTCGCTGCGGGCACGATGAGCAGCGGCGACCGCCTGCTCCACATCCGCCGCGTTCGAATCCGCGTGCTCGGCGTAGATCTGGCCTGTTGCCGGCTCATAAACCGGCAAGTAGCGTTGCGAAAGCGGGGGCACCAGGGCGCCATCAATGTAGTTGTGCAGTTGCTGCATCACAGGGCCCTCGGACTACAGTGATCC
>JAGRJL010000384.1:380-3134 GCA_020442775.1 Lysobacterales bacterium
ATCGCGTGCAGCCGTTCGGTATCGGTGAACCCGGGGAGAACATTGTTGACCGTGATCCCGTCGCCGGCCAGTTCGCTGGCCAGGGTCTTGGCCCAGCTGGCGACCGCCCAGCGAATGGTGTTGGACACGCCCAGCCCCTTGATCGGCTCCTTGACCGAGGTGCTGATCACGTTGATCAATCGACCATAGCCCGCCGCGCGCATCCCTGGCAGGCAGGACTGCAGCAGGGTCTGACCGCCGATCAAATGTGCTTCGAAGGCGCGTCTGTAGGCGTCCGGATCGGCCTCGTGGGCGGTTCCCGGCGGCGGCCCGCCGCTGTTGTGAATCAGCACGTGAACCGGCTGCTCTGCGCAAAGTTGACCCACCGCAGCCGCCAGTTCGTCGGTACGACTCAAATCGGCGACCAGAATCCCATGCGCACCTTGAGCCGGCGCCGGCAGGCTGCTCAGCACCTCCTGCAGGACCGCTTCGCGGCGCGCCATCAGGGTCACCCGGGCGCCGAGTCCGGCGAGCGCGACGGCACAGGCCCGACCGATACCCTGGCTGGCGCCGCCGACCAGGGCATGGCGCCCGTCCAGTGAGAGATTGATGGTCATAGCGGCTCCCGACTCAGGTGATCAGACAGTAATGCTGTGAGCATAGGCGATCACGACGGCAATCACAGCGCAAAGGGCGGCAGCGCAGGCGGCAACTCCCAGGCGCACGATGGTTCGCGAACGACCGATCAGCTCGCGGTCGTGGGTTTCCGCGTAGTCGCCGCTCAGGAAGTAGCGCATGGTCAAGACCTGGGCCTGCAGCGGCCCATAGTGGGTATTGCCGACGCCAAACTTCGAGGGAAGGTTGGGGTGGCGTCGACGCATGTAGCGAATCAGCTGTCGAAAACGCAGCCTGACTGCCCATCCCAGCAGACCGCCAGTCAAGCCGAAGCCGAAGGCGGTCAGCAGCATAACCTGGGCAAAGTCCATCGCCTTGACCGACCTCAGGCCGCTTCTGTCATCGTGCCTAGAACTGCGCGTTGCCCGGCGTTCTGGGGTAGGCGATCACGTCGCGGACGTTGCCCATGCCGGAGATGTAGGCGACCAGACGCTCAAAGCCCAGGCCGAATCCCGCGTGCGGCACGGTGCCGTAGCGGCGCAGGTCGCGGTACCACTGGTAATGGGTGGGATCGATGTGGAACTGGCGCATGCGCCGGTCCAACTGATCCAGCCGCTCCTCGCGCTGGGCGCCGCCGATGATTTCGCCGATCCCTGGAGCCAGCACGTCCATCGCTGCCACAGTGCGCTCATCCTCGTTCAGGCGCATGTAGAAGGCCTTGATCTTCTCCGGATAATTCATCACTACCACCGGGCTGCCGACGTGCACTTCGGTCAGATAGCGCTCATGCTCGGTCTGCAGATCCGAGCCCCAGCTAACCGGGAATTCGAAGCGCTTGCCGCACTCGGCGAGGATTTTCACCGCTTCGCTGTAGTCCATCCGCACAAACTCGCTGTCGGCCAGATTGCGCAGCCGGTCGATCAGTTCCTTGTCGCTGCGCCCGGCGAGGAAGGCCAGATCATCCTCGCAGCGCTCCAGCACCTGACCGATCACCGCTTTCAGCATCGCTTCGGCCAGATCCGCGTTGGCGGCCAGGTCGGCGAAGGCGATTTCCGGTTCGATCATCCAGAACTCGGCGAGGTGGCGAGTGGTGTTGGAATTCTCCGCACGGAAGGTCGGGCCGAAGGTGTAGACCCGGCTAAGCGCCAGACAGTAGGCCTCCACGTTCAGCTGGCCGGACACGGTGAGGAAGGTCTCCTGACCAAAAAAATCCTGGCTGTAGTCGATCTGGCCCTTGTCGTCACGTGGGAGATTGACCTGATCCAGGGTGCTGACCCGGAACATCTGACCGGCGCCTTCGGCATCGCTGGCGGTGATGATCGGGGTGCTGATCCAGTAGTAGCCCTGACCGTGCAGGAACTGGTGGATCGCCTGGGCCAATTCGTGGCGAACCCGGGTCAACGCGCCGAAGGTGTTGGTGCGAGGGCGCAGGTGCGCGACCTCGCGCAGGAATTCGTAGGTGTGGGCCTTTGGCTGGATCGGGTAGGTCTCCGGATCATCGACTTCGCCGACCACGCGGACTGCGCTGGCCTGCAGCTCAACCGACTGCCCGCGACCCTGTGAGGGGGTCAATACTCCGTCGGCCTCGATTGCGCAGCCCGCGGTCAGGTGGGCGACCTGATCGGCGTAGTTGGGCAGGGTGTTCTGCGCCACCAGCTGCACATTGGCCAGGCAGGTGCCGTCATTGAGCTGAATGAAGGAAAGCCCCGCCTTGGAATCGCGCCGGGTCCGCACCCAGCCCTTGAGCGTGACTTCGGAATCGACCGGCACCTTGCCGGTCAGCGCATCTTTGACGGTTACCCATTGCATTGCGTTGTGACCTTTTCAAGTTGGAGGCGGAGACGATCCCGCGCAAAGGCCGCGATGATAGCGGGAGGCGGGCCCAGGGCACAGGGCTCAGGGCCCAGCGAGCCCTCCTCAGAACGAGATTCTCGTGCCTTCCTGGGCCCTGGATCCTGAGCCCTGGATCCTCGTTAGCCCTTGACTACACCCCCACCCAGCCCCAACTTATGCCTATCCCAAAGCCATCCACACCACCACCATGTCCATCTCCCTTACCGATGCCGCGGTCGCCCGCGTCCAGCAGTTCCTTCCCGAAGGCTCCGTGGGCCTGCGTCTGGGCGTGCGCAAGACCGGCTGCAGCGGCTGGGCCTATGAGAT
>JAGRJL010000384.1:3184-5755 GCA_020442775.1 Lysobacterales bacterium
GTGGTGGTGGACGCCACCAGCCTGCCGCTGGTCGACGGTACCGAGATCGACTTCCGCCGCGAGGGGCTGTCGGCCGTGTTCACCTTCCGTAATCCCAATGCGGTGGGGGAGTGCGGCTGTGGAGAAAGCTTCTCCACCGAACGCGGGGCGGACTTCTAGCTCAATCGATCAACCCAACGCCTGCGTCAGGCTCGACTATCCGACTCGACTAGATCACCTTCAGCAGCTCCGCCCGCAGGTCTTCCAGCCGCCCCGGCTGGGTCGCCACTTCCATTGCTGCAAACCATCGCGGGACCAGGGCTCGTAAGCTGGGCTGGTCCGGCGCGTTGAGCGCATGTGCCATCAGATCAGCGTGCGCATAGGGGCCGGTAAAGGTGGACAGGGTGTTGATGATGAAGTGCCGCCCCATGTCCAGCTCGCGCCGGGATCGTGCCGGGAGTCGCTCCGGCTGATCACCCGATTCATCGGCTTCAGGCAAGCCGGCGCTTCGACTCACGTCTCCCTCAACGCAGCCGTGCTCCACCAGTATGGTCAGCATCGGCCCAATTTCGTGCTGGCCGAGCATCGCCTGCAGCTGCTGCCGGTCGCGCTCGCCGTCGATAAAAATAAGCAGGCGACGGGTCAGCGCATCCAGATGGAGATTGCGCTCGGTGAGCTCCGCATGCCCTCGCTCGGTCTTGCGTGCGAACATCGGCCCCCCTTCCGATGATCTCGATGACATTCGCCGCCGCGTGATCGCGGCCTCAAGCGAATGCGCCGATGGTCGCAGCCGCTTGTGGCGCTCGCTATTCGACTTTAGGCGTAGATCCGCGCTGATCCAAAAGAGCGCATGTGCAGGTATCGGTACGCCACCGGACATGGCGGTCCGATTGGGTCGGCAGCGGCTCTGTGGGGCCGATTGCCGCAGGCCGGATCGCGGCGGTCATCTATCCCCGCGGTCGACAGTCTGTCGACTCGGCGCGAGTTCATCGGCGCACGGCATCATCCGCATGGATCCATCGGCGGCCACCAGAATGCTGCCGCCCTCACGCAGCTCCAGCAGCAACTCGCCGGTCTCCACCAGTTCCGAATCAATCACCGAAGACGGCAGCGCCCGCCAGTTGGAAATTCTCCAGCCGTCGGCCGGGTCTCGGTCCAGCCTGCGTAGCATTCCGAATGTCCCGAGATGGCTCCTGAAGTTCACTACTGCAATGATCTGTTCGCCGAGCCGGTAAAGGTTCTGTACCTCGTCGTTGGAAATGGTCTGCTGTTTGCCGTTGGGTTCGCGGTACACCAGTTCGTCCCGGTCATAGCGTCGCCCTCCCCACAGCAGCCAACCGTCGCTGGCACGCAGCGCACCGTGCGGCCGTTGTCTCGCCACATGACGGGGAACCCGCTGCTCAGGAATGAAGTGTGTGGGTCCCGTTTCCAGCTCAATTGTGGTTTCGAATTCGGCAACAAAGCTGCGGATCATCACCTCGTAGCTCAGCGATTGCAGCTGATCCTGGTCCGTGGGGAAGCTCAGCAAGTCTGGATCTTCCGACACGCGCGCCAGCAAGGGATGCTCGCAGCGCTGCACGCCAAGGCCAATCTGCAGCCAGGGGTCGATGCCTCGTTTGGAAAGATGTTCGCGCTCCGAAACCAACGTTTCAGGGTGGCGTATGTTGTTGAGCGCCCACCTGGCGCTTTGCCGAACCGGCGGATACCAGTGGGACTCCGCGAGTTGCTGCAGCCTGGGCACGGCCACAGGCGATCCCAGCCTGCCCAACGCTTCGGCAGCAATCCAATGCAGGCGGACATCGCGGGGATCGTCCAGCAATCCGAGAAGATGGGGCGCCATGCTGGGGTCAACGACGTAGTCCAGCGCCTGAGCAGCTGCCAGGCGAAAGTGCCAGTCGGGATGGTGAAGCAGCGCGGCCAGTTTCGGTCCGGCAGCCGGGAAATCCGGGTCGATCATCTCGTTCAGGCAGCTGGTGTCAGCTGACGGGGTGAAGCTTGCCGAAGTGGCTCTAAGGTGCGCTGGCCAGGTAGCCTGGTAAGCCATCTCGGCCGGTTCGCTTGCCGACTCCTCGCTTGCCGGATCGGGACAGCCGGCCCCGCTGCTCCCCAGGCAGCAAGTCGGCAACCACAGGAAAAGCCCGAAGCACAGCCACGCGCAACGAGGGAGCGAACGATTTCTGGTCATGTGAGTTGCGCAGCAGGGTCTGCTAACCCAGACACTCACGCTGCCGAAACGTTCCTGGTCATCAACGTCACGGCGGCTCCGAACCTTGGGGCATCGATCCGTCGGCGCACCAGTTCACTCTCGGCTTGGGCGCCAGGGGTACAGAATCACTCGCGCAATGCATGACCAGCTCTGCGGAGGGATTGCGCTAACATCGGCGCGGGGCCTGCAGGCAGCTTGGCCGTAGCCAAATCAGGGGAAAAAGATGCGCACGTTCGTTGCTCGGCTCACTGGGTGGTTTGCCGCAGGGTGCTTGTTTGCCAGCGTGGCCCAGGCCCAGGACCGCTTCCATCTGTACCTGGACGTGGACAACAACCCCAACACCGGGTGCAGTGAGGCCTTTCCCAATGCGCCGGGAACCGCCAGCG
>JAGRJL010000385.1:0-1029 GCA_020442775.1 Lysobacterales bacterium
CCAAGCACCTGCCGGTGCAGTTGTTCGATCTGCAGGCGAACAGCCTGCTGCTGCTGGAGGAGGGCCACTGCATGCGCGATCAGGCGCTGGAAGTCTGCGAGCGGGCTGGGGCGCGCGAGCGGCAGGGGTTCCGCGCGACCAGCCTGGAGACCCTGCGGCAGATGGTCGCCGCAGGCGTTGGGGTGACCTTGCTTCCGGTGCTCAGCGTCCAGCCGCCGGTCGCCAGCAACCCCGCGCTGCGAATCGTGGCCTTTGAAGAACCTTCACCCAGGCGTGCACTGGGGCTGATCTGGCGGCGTCAATCGGCACGGGCCAATCTGATGCCGATGCTGGCGGAGGTATTGCGCTCGCTGCCCGAAGGCTTGCTCTCGACCGAGAGCTTCAACAGCGAGTGAGGGAGCCTGTGGGGTGAGTTTGCAACGTACCTGGCCGCTGCTGTTGCTGGTTGCCGCGGGCTTCGTGCACTGGCTGCTGACCAGGCAGCCGTCCGCGGTCGATCCAGGCCCCGGTGTGTTGGTGAAGTCGGTTCCCGAACAGCGCGAGGTGGTCAAGGCGAAGACCATCCAGTACCAGGAATTCGAGCTGACGCCGCTGGCCAGCTACCGGTTGCGCGCCCGGGTGTTGTCGCGGATGGACTATCGCTGGGACGAAGGCGCGGCGCTGTCACCGATCGATCTGGCCCTGGGCTGGGGCCGGATGAGCGACTCCAGCGTGCTGGAGCAGATTGAAATTGAGCAGAGCGTGCGCTTCTACAGCTGGCGGGTGCAGGAGTTTCCGATTCCGCGGCGGGAGATCGAGCGATCCAGCGCCAATACCCACCTGATTCCGGCCACCGACCTGATCGATCGGCAGCTCAGGAAAATCGCCCAAGGGCAGGTCGTGGAATTGAGCGGCTATCTGGTCGAGGCCAGTAGGGAGGATGGCTTCCATTGGCGTTCGTCGCTGACCCGCGACGATACCGGTGCGGGGGCCTGCGAGCTGTTTCTGGTGGAGGAGGTACGTTTTTGAGGGATGCGGCTGATTCCCGTC
>JAGRJL010000385.1:1084-3217 GCA_020442775.1 Lysobacterales bacterium
CTATCGATGAAAGCCCACGTCACGGCGCGCCACTGCGATCGAGACGGTAAAGGCCGCGACCACGTCGAACAGGCACAGCAAGACGAGCAGTAGAAAGGCTGGGTCGCCACCAATGGGCGCGAGCAGCATCTCCAGCAGCAGGATCACGAACAGCGCCAGCGACAGGGCGTGATCAACCACTGAACCGGTGCCGGTAGCGGTCGACTTGAGCACTTCCAGATAGAGTGCGAACAGGCCAATCACCAGGATCACTTCGTACCAGCCGAAGACCAGCGAAGCATTGCTGGGCAGACTGATCTCTGCCAGTGGGCTGCTGGTGGGGTAGCCCACGAACATCAGCACGTTGAGCAGGATGGCCGGAATGGCCAGCAGCGGGAATTTGGCGAGGGCGCCCATCGACAGATCTCCAGGCTTGAACAGATGGCTTGCTCAGTGAGCAGCCGCGCGAGCTCGGCGCCCGCGCGGCAGCTCGGTCGAGCTACAGCAGTTCGACAGCGATGGCGGTGGCTTCACCGCCACCGATACAAAGTGAGGCAATGCCGCGCTTGCCGCCGCGCTGCTTGAGCGCGTGAAGCAGGGTAACCACGATGCGGGCACCGGATGCGCCGATGGGATGACCCAGGGCGCAGGCGCCGCCGTTGACGTTGAGCTTGTCGTGGGGAATGCCAAGTTCGCGCATGGGCGCCATCGCCACTACCGCGAAGGCTTCGTTGATTTCGAACAGGTCGACCTCATCGACAGTCCATCCGGCCTTGTTCAGCACCGACTGCAGCGCGCCGATCGGCGCGGTGGTGAACCAGGCCGGCTCCTGCGCATGGGAGGCGTGAGCGACGATGTGGGCCAACGGCTTGATCCCCAGTTCTGCCGCGTGCTCGGCACCAAGCAGGATGGTGGCGGCGGCTCCGTCGGAAATCTTCGAGGAACTGGCGGCGGTGATGGTGCCGCCGTCGCGCTTGAACGCAGGTTTCAGGCTGGGAATCCTGGCCAGATCAATCCGCCCCGGCTCCTCGTCCTGATCGACCACCACCTCGCCCTTGCGGGTCTTGACCGTCACCGCGGCAACTTCCTCGGTAAAGCGACCTTCGGCGAGGGCGGTTTGCGCACGACTGGCGCTGGCTTCCGCAAACGCGTCCTGCTCTTCCCGGGTAAATCCGTATTTCTCCACGCAGGATTCGCCGAAGACACCCATGGCCTGACCGTCGTAGGGGTTGACCAGTCCGTCGTACATCATGTGATCGAGCACTTTCTGGTCGCCCATGCGGTAACCGCCGCGGGCACCTGGCATCAGATAGGGGGCGTTGGTCATCGACTCCATGCCCCCGGCAATCACCACCTTCGCCGAGCCCGCCTTGATCAGATCATGACCCAGCATGATCGCCTTCATGCCCGATCCGCAGACCTTGTTGATGGTGGTGCAGCCTGCGCCCAGCGGAATACCCGCGCCCAGCGCCGCCTGACGTGCCGGGGCCTGTCCCAGTCCGGCAGGAAGCACGCAGCCCATGATCAGTTCGGAGACCTGGTCCCCATCGAGTTTGGCGGACGCCATTGCAGCAGCGATCGCGGTGCTTCCCAATTCGGTGCTGGGAACGCCGGTGAAGGCCCCCTGAAAGGATCCGATCGCGGTTCGCTTTGCGGCGGCAATTACAACCTCGGTCATGCGAGCTTCCCTGAGTAAAAATGTAGCCGGCAATTATCGCTCTGCGGGCCCTGTGCGGCAAACCCGCTTGCCTTGACCGCGGTCGGCGAATAGGCTCGGAAGCTACAGGCTTCCAGGCGAGGGGCGGTGGCGGTGAACAGGCTAGGCTCGCCGCCGGAACGCACGCGGAGCATGCGCGGCGATCGGCGAGAAGACCCTCCGGCACGGCGTCAGCACGCGCTCGGCCAGTGGCTCTGTGCGTGCCTTTTCCTGTGCTGGAGCAGTTTCGCTTTCGCGCTTCACGGATCGGACCGGATTCGCTTCCGGACCATGGCCGAGGAAGCCGGTCTGCCGCAGTCGTCGGTGTCGGCAATCGTTCAGGATGAACTGGGCTTTGTCTGGATGGGGACCCAGGACGGTCTGGTTCGCTTTGACGGCGAAGAAGTGCGCGTGCTCAGGCACGAGCGTACCGATCCCAACAGCCTGGTCGACAGCTA
>JAGRJL010000386.1:0-11138 GCA_020442775.1 Lysobacterales bacterium
GCTCGAAATGATTGCTGTAGATGTGTGCATCCCCGAGGGTATGCACGAAATCCCCCACCCCCAGTTCACAAACCTGAGCCACCATGTGAGTCAGCAGCGCGTAGCTGGCGATATTGAAGGGCACCCCCAGAAACAGATCGGCGCTGCGCTGGTAAAGCTGACAGCTCAGCCGCCCGCGAGCCACATAGAACTGGAACATCGTGTGACAGGGTGCCAGCGCCATCTGCGGAAGGTCGGCCACGTTCCATGCGCTGACCAGCAGGCGCCTGGAATCCGGGTCGCGCTTGATCCGCGCCACGACCTCGCTGAGCTGGTCGATCACCTGACCATCGGCACCGCGCCAGGCCCGCCACTGCTTGCCGTAGATCGGACCCAGATCGCCGTTGGCATCAGCCCATTCATCCCAGATGGATACCCCTTCCTGGTTTAGCGCGGCGATGTTGGTATCGCCGCGCAGAAACCACAGCAGTTCCTGGAAGATCGAGCGCGTATGTAGTCGTTTGGTGGTCACCAGTGGAAAGCCGGTGGACAGATCGAAGCGCAGTTGCGCGCCAAAGATGCTTCGGGTGCCAGTGCCGGTGCGATCGGCCTTGTCCACGCCGGTGCTCATCACCTGGCTGAGCAAGTCCTGATATGACCTCATGGCGATGACTCCATTGACGGCTTCTGATTGCGCGCATGGGCGTATATCAACATCGCCACCCCGAGCAGGATCATCGGCAGGCTGAGCAGCTGGCCCATGGTCAACCAGTCAAACGCCAGAAAACCCAGATGGGCATCTGGCTGACGGAATTGTTCAACCAGTGACCTGAAGCCGCCGTAGCCGATCAGAAACATCGCCGACACCGCCATCCGCGGTCGCGGCTTGCGTGAATACCACCACAGCAGCACAAACAGCGCTACGCCCTCCAGCCCGGCCTGATAGAGCTGCGAAGGATGGCGAGCAAACTCGTCCAGCGCGCCGCTGGCATGCTGGGTGATCAGCTCGGCGTGAGTAGCCGGCGGATTGGGCAGCGATTTCGGAAAGATCACCGCCCAGGAAACGTCGGTGGTGCGACCCCAAAGCTCGCCGCCGATGAAGTTGCCGAGTCGACCAAGGCCCAATCCCAGCGGCACCAGCGGCGCGACGAAGTCGAGCAGATCGAAGGGGTGTCGCTGCCTCCGCCAGGCGAACAGCAGCAGCGCCACAATCACCCCGATCATGCCGCCGTGGAAGCTCATTCCGCCTTCCCAGACCCGAATGATGCTCAATGGATCGGCAACCAGATTGGACCAGCCGTAGAACAGCATGTAGCCGATCCGACCACCCAGGATGACCCCCAACATGCCGTAGAACAGCAGGTCCTCCAGGCAGGCACGGTCGATATCGCGCCAGGGATCCCGCTGGACCCGGCGCATTCCCAGCCACCAGGCCGCAGCGGCCGCCGCCACGTACATCAGTCCGTACCAGTGCACCTGCAGTGGACCCAGCTCGACCGCGACCGGATCGATATCGTGCAGCCAGGCCATCGGCTATGCCTCCACTCGGGCCAGCAGCCCCTTGAGATACTCGGTTTCCGGCATCGCCGGATGGACCGGGTGGTCGCTGCCCGCATGGAGTTCGGCAACGATGGTGGCGCGCCGGTGACCGGCCATCGCGGCACGGGCCAGGGCCTCCACCAGGCCATCGCGAGGAAACAGATGGGAGCACGAAAAGCTGGCCAGGAATCCGCCCGGCTCGACCAGCCGCAGCGCCAGCGACGCCAGCCGGCGATAGGCCTGCACACCCTGGTCGGCATCCTTGCGCCGCTTGATGAAGGCCGGGGGATCGATAATCACCAGACCGAAGCGCTGGCCCTGCTCGAAAAGTCCCACGAGCGTGCTGAAGGCATCACCATGCAGGGTTTCGATCCGCTCTGAAACGCCATTCTCTGCGGCATTCTCCGCCAGCGCCGAGAGCGCTTCGGCCGATCCGTCCACCGCCAGCACCGATTGCGCACCTGCCGCGGCGCAGGAAACGGCAAAGCCGCCCAGATAGCTGCACACGTCCAGCACTCGCCTGCCCGATGCCAGCGCGGCTATCCGCTGGCGATTCTCGCGTTGGTCGTAGTACCAGCCGGTTTTCTGACCGACGAAGGGGCGAAACCAGAAGCGCCGCCCGTGCTCGCTGACGGCACAACGCTCAGGCACTTCGCCGAAGGCCACCTCAATCTGCTCATCGACCCCCTCCAGCGCACGTGCCGGGCCCTGATTGCGCCACAGCAGCGCAGATTGCGGATAGAGCGACTTGAGCGCCGCCTCGATCATCGGTCGGCAGCGATCTACCCCGGCGGTTCCCGACTGTGCCACCAGCAACTGGTCAAAGCGATCTACCACCAGCCCGGGAATGCCGTCCGCCTCACCATGCAGCAATCGCATGTAGGACGGGTCGACCAGACCCTCTCGCAGCGCCGCCGCCTGCTCGATGCGACGGATGAACCAGCCCTCGTCAATCTGCGCATTGGGATCACGATCGAGCACCCGAACCGCAATCAGCGAACCTGGGTTGATGTAGCCAACGCCAAACGCGCGCTTGTTCAGGCTCAGCGCGACCAGCTGACCCGGTTCGACCTCCAGCTTGGCCGGTGCGACTGCGAGTTCATTGGCGTAGACCCACAGATGACCCTTGCGCAAGCGCCGTTCGGCGCCGCGTTTGATATCGACAGTCGGCAAGGACATGGAAAACCGGATTTGAAATGAAGGCCGCGAGTTTAGCCGATCGCCGCGTCCCCGGGGTTGGACTGCGGCTTCCCGCACCTGCGTCATCGCGTTTCAATCGATTAGACTCGCGGCACTGCTGGTTGTGGCGTGCTGCTGATGAAAGTCGAGTCACCGTGGACCGATTTGCTGCTGCTCGGCTTGATTTCGGGTGCGCTGGTGTTCTTCTGGACTTCTCCAGCGCTGATTCCGCTGAAGATCCTCATCGTGCTGTTCCATGAACTCTCGCACGCGCTGATGACCATCGCCACCGGCGGCGAAGTGGTGTCGATGACAATCAGCGCTGACCAGGGCGGCGAAGTACTCTCCCGCGGCGGCAACCGCTTTCTCACCCTGTCGGCTGGCTACCTGGGTTCGCTGCTGTTTGGCTGCGTGCTCTATCTGCTCGCCCGGGGCTCCCGGCGCGACGCGTTGTGGAGCGCAACGCTGGCGGTGATTCTCGGCCTGACCGCGCTGATTTTCACCCGCAACCTGTTCGGCTTCGGCTTCAGCCTGGGTGCGGCCATTGCGCTGGGCGCGCTGGCCCGCTGGGGTGGTGCCAGCGCCAACGACCTGGTTCTCAAGACGGTCGGCCTGGCCAGCATGCTCTACGTACCGGCAGACATCGTTTCCGACACCCTGACCCGCGCCCACCTGCGCTCAGACGCGCGCATGCTCGCTGAAGAATTCGGCGGGATGACTCAGCTATGGGGCCTGTTGTGGCTGCTGGTCGCGGTGGCCACCATCGGCATCACCCTCTACCTGGGCTGGCGTCGCCCCGCGCATGGCGCGCTCCCAAGCGCCGCTTCAGGGTCTTAGCCAGCGACTTGCCCAGCCGCTCTCGCCGTAGCGGCCCTGCACCCGGCGATGCCCCTGCGCATCCAGCAAAAGCACATCCAGCGTGTGCACCGAGAAGCACAGCAGGCAAAAGTTTCGCCGCGCAGCGGATTCCTCAGCAGGCTCCGGACTCGCACAGTCCAGATACTCCCGACGCTGACGCGGGTCCAGCCCGGACCAGGCGTCATCGCAAAGCGAACCCTCGGTAGCAATCGTGGAAACGGCTGAGGCGCGCAACTGCAGCCGCCGCTGCGGGTGATAGACCATCAACTCTGCATCTGCGCACGCATTCAGCTGGGCAACCTTGGCCGAACGTAGATCGCTGTAACAATGCAACTGGCGCGTCGAGGATTCGCAGCGACGCAACACCAGCGTGCGAACCGCCGGTCGACCGACGCAAATTGTGGCAAGCGCCATCAGCCGGCAAGGATGGCCTGGGTCGCCCGCCGCCGCCTCTAGCAGCCGCCAGCCATCGTCAATGGCCTCTTCGGGAGACTGCCAGACGACCATTGCTGCGCGACCAATAGCGACTAGTCCTTGGCCTTGTCGGACTTGCGCTGAATCGCCTTGCCGGCGGTTTCCATGTCCTTGCCCACGCCGCGCACCGTGTTGCAGCCCACCGTAGCGAGCAGTACTGCGGCGCAGGCGACGGCCAGCAGCGCTTTTGCCGAATTCTTCATGATCTGGTTCTCCTTGTGTACGTCATCTTGTGCGTCCACTGGCACGAGCAGAGTGCCCATGCTCCGCTGTACTACCCCAATGCGCGATCCAGTTCAGCAATCAGGTCCTCGACTGCTTCCACGCCGACGCTCAGGCGAATCAGGGCATCGTCGATGCCGAGCACCGCACGCTTCTCCGGGGGCACCGAGGCGTGGGTCATGATCGCCGGATGATTGACCAGGCTCTCGACCCCACCCAGGCTCTCGGCCAGCGCAAACAGATGGCAGTTTTCCAGCATCTGGCGAGCCGCGTCGAAACCACCCTTGATCACCACGCTGATGATCCCGCCAAAGCGGCCGCTCATCTGCCGCGCTGCCAGCGCATGCTGCGGATGGCTATCCAGTCCCGGGTAGATGACCTTCTCGACCCGCCGATCGCGACTCAACCACTGGGCGATGGCCAGCGCATTGTCACAGGCACGCTCCACCCGCAAATGCAGCGTCTTCAGCCCGCGCAGCGCCAGGAAGCTGTCAAAGGGACCCTGCACCCCACCCACGGCGTTTTGCAGAAAGGCCAGTCGCTCTGCCAGATCGGCATTGCCGGTGGCTACCATCCCGCCAACGATGTCGGAGTGACCGTTGAGGTATTTGGTTGCCGAATGGACCACGATGTCGCAGCCGTGCTGTAGCGGCCGCTGCAGCATTGGGGTGGCAAAGGTGTTGTCGACCACGGTGATCGCGCCGCTGGACCGTCCCACCGCCGCCACTTCAGCCAGATCGACCAGCTTGAGCATCGGATTGGTCGGCGTCTCCACCCAGATCATCCGGGTCTGGTCGGTGACTGCGGCCGCCAGCGCGCCAGGTTGGGACATGTCGACGAAGCGGAACTTCAGATTGGCGGTGTGCTGGCGCACCTTGTCGAACAGCCTGAAGGTGCCGCCGTACAGATCGTCCATCGCCACCACTTCGCTGCCCGCCGGCAGCAGTTCCAGCACGGTCGCCGAGGCAGCCAGGCCGGAGGCAAAGGCGAATCCATGAGTGCCACCCTCCAGTGCCGCCAAACAGCGCTCGTAGGCACCTCGCGTCGGATTCTGCGAGCGCGAGTATTCATAGCCCTGATGCACCCCAGGAGACTGCTGCACGTAGGTGCTGGTCGCATAAATCGGCGGCATGATCGCGCCGGTCGAGGGATCCGGCGCCTGCCCGGCGTGGATGCACTGGGTGGCGAAGGCGAAATCCTTGTTGGTCATGATGCTCTCGTTATCTCCAGATACGGGTGGACCTTCCGTGCGGCTGACTGCGATCAGTCGATACGGAACGGGTCACGAACTTGTCAGCGCGCTGCTCAGCCGTCGGCGCGACGTCGCAGATAGTGCAGCAGATCCATCTTGGTGATCAGACCGAGAAAGCGCTCGCCGTCCATCACGATGGCCACATGGCCGACATCAAAGATCGGCAGGAGATCGGCCACTGGGGTTTTGACTTCGATCCGCTGCAGTTTGGTCACCATCGCGGTGCTCACCGGATCCCGGAAGCGCGCCTCCTGGCCGTACACGTGGAGCAGCACATCCGACTCGTCGATGATGCCAACGATCTTCTCGCCCTCCATCACCGGCAGTTGGGACACATCATAGAGCTTCATCCGCTGGTAGGCGCCAGTCAGCGGCTCATTGGGCCCGACCACTACCGTGTCGCGCTGGCTGTAGGGGCGGAAGATCAGATCGCGCAAATCGCCGTGCAGTTCCCGGTCAAGGAAGCCGTTGTCGAGCATCCAGTAGTCGTTGTACATCTTCGACAGATACTTGTTGCCGGTGTCGCAGACAAAGGCCAGCACCCGCTTGGGCTGACTCTGCTCGCGGCAGTAGCGCAAGGCTGCGGCCAGTACCGTGCCGGTCGATGAACCACCCAGAATGCCTTCCTTGCGGAGCAAGTCGCGGCCGGTGTGGAAGCTCTCGGCATCGGAAATCGCATAAGCCTTCTTGACCCGGCTGAAGTCGGAGATGGAAGGCAGAAAGTCCTCTCCGATGCCTTCCACCATCCACGACGAACTCTTGGTGTCCAGCGTGCCTTCGTTGATGTAGCGCTCCAGTATCGAGCCCACCGGATCGGCCAGAATCAGTTCCACATGGGGCGCTGCGCGGGCGAAGAATCGGCTCAAGCCGGTCATCGTTCCGGACGAGCCGACGCCGAAAACCACCGCATCCAGGTCATGGCCCATCTGCGCCCAGATTTCGGGGCCGGTGCCTTCCTCGTGGGCCTTGGGGTTGGCTGGGTTGCCAAACTGGTTGATGAAGATCGCGCCGGGGGTTTCAGCGGCAATCCGCTCGGCCAAATCCTGGTAATACTCCGGGTGACCCTTGGCCACGTCCGATCGGGTCAACACCACCTCGGCGCCCATCGCCTTGAGGTTGAAGATCTTCTCCCGGCTCATCTTGTCCGGAACCACCAGGATCAGGCGGTAGCCCTTCTGCTGGGCAACCAGGGCCAGCGCCAGCCCGGTATTGCCCGCGGTGCCCTCGACCAGCACCCCGCCAGGCTTGAGCTTCCCGGTGCGCTCGGCGTCCTCAATCAGGCTCAGGCCAATGCGATCCTTGATCGACCCGCCCGGATTGGTGCTTTCCAGCTTCAGAAACAGCGAGCAGGGTCCGGTGTCCAGTCGCTGCGCCTTGACCACCGGCGTATTGCCGATCAGCTCGAGGACGTTTTGGTGAATCGCCATCGGTACACCCCAATCTGAGAAGGCGCACAGGGTATCCGGTTTCGGCAAAAAATCCTCGGGTACAGGCCGTCACGGGCTGCTTGCAGCCGGCCTGGGTCCGAGCGGAGACGACAGCGTCAGCGCGGCTGTCGGTGATGACAGGCAGGATTTTCAGTCGAACCGGGGAATCGGCGCCGCGCCGGTTTCGCGCACCAACGTTGCGGCGGCTTCCTCCCGAAACCGCCGCGGCGAATGTGATGCTTCAGCCAATGGCTGGACCGTCGTTCCGGACTGATTCCCGCGCCTTGATTCAGGGCGACCAGGATGGGCGGACCGATGGTATGGCCCGGGTCAGGCGGGCGCTTCTCGATGTTCCCAGATATAGGTGAGCCGGTCCTTCGCCCACAATTTTTCTTTCTTCAACGCATGCAACGCCAGATCTTCGATGGGATGCACCCCAAGTTCCGCGTCGGTGACCTGCTTGTCCAACTCGCGGTGGCGCGTCAGGAGTTTCTTGAACTCGTCATTGCGCTCCATCAGATCCTGAACATCGTCTTCCCGCTGGTCTTCGAACATTCCAACCCTCCTCTGCTAGCCAATAGTTGAGGAAAAGCACCAGGAACGACCCCGGAACCCATTCGTCTGATTGCGTTTGATCGTTGGGGTGACGCGCTGCTTGGCGTCGGCAAGACATCCGGGCGCGCCATGCTGGACGCCCGTGATTCGCAACAGCTGGGATGAGTCTTTCAAGGATGAAACTGCTCCTGACGCTGACTCGAACTTACTCCCTTCCGCAAGGGCTGGCAATGATCAATCAGCAATTTGCAGGAATGATTGAAGCGTCCGGCCAACGGCCATTGCCTGATTCGATTCAGGGCCCGGGAGTTGCGCTTTCAGGCAGCCTCAGCGACCCTCGGCGAACCAGGCGCGAGGCCGCCATCTGGTTGACGCGACAGAGCCTACTGCGCGCCTTCGATGACAATCTCCACCCGCCGATTGCGCGCCCTGCCCTGGCTGTTGTCGTTGCTCGCAATCGGCTGGGTTTCACCGAAACCAGTCGCGACGATGCGATTGGGATCGGCGCCCTGCGCCACCAGCGCCTCGCGCACCGATTGCGCACGCTGTTGCGACAGCGACAGGTTGGCCTCATCGGACCCGCTGCTGTCGGTATGCCCTTCAACGCTGACCTGTTGTTCCGGATAGCGCGCGAGGATTTCCATAATCGAACCCAGATTCTCGCGCGCGGCGGCGGCAAGCTGCGATTGACCGGAGGCAAAGTAGGCGTCGCCCAGGGTGATCACCAGACCGCGGGTGCTGGATACCGCGCGAATGCTCGCCAGTTGTTGGCGCAGACTGAGCGCCTGGGCCGAAGCCAGCTCCGCCTCGCGCCGCGCAAGCCCGGCTTCGCGACTCTGCGCATCAGCCAGGCGCCGGGCCGCCTCCGCTTCCTGCTGAGCCAGTTCAGCCAACTCTTCTGAGGCCAACCGACGAGCCGATTCGGTCTCAGCCTCCCTGCGCATGCGCTCAGCCTCCTCGGCCCGGGCCAGCGACTGCAGACGCAGCTTCTCGGCCTCGATGCGAGCCAGTTCGGCGTCGCGACGGGTTGCCTCCAGCAAGATCTGCTGGCGCTCAAGCTCCAACGCTGCCAGGCGGTCTCGATTGTCCGCACCGGCGACTGCTACCCGAAGTATCTGCAGGCGCTGTTCGGCCACAAAAGCGAGTTCGGCGCGTTCTGCCTCCGATCCTTCGCCGCGCGCCAGGGCGTCCAGCGCCTGCTCCGCGTCACGATGTTCCAGCGGCGCTTTCGAGCGCGCACTGCTGGTGCCCACCTCGCGCCATTCCGCCTGCAATCGCTCCAGGGCCAGATCTCGTTTGGGAGCGCTGCCGCAAGCGCTCAGCGCAACGGCCAGCAGGACGACACTCAGCTTCTGGGTCAGATTTGATCCGGTCACACGCATTACTGCCTATCTCCGAGCAGGTCCTGTCTCAATTTGGCGTTTTCGCGTTCCTGCGCCTCGATCCGGGATCGAGTATGTGCGTTTTCTGCGCGCAAACGTGCCAGCTCCGCGTGCACTCGCGCGCGCCCCAGCAAGCGGGTCGCGTCGGCGTACTGCTTGGCCCCGATTTTGGCCTGTGCGTCAGCCAGGGTTTGACTGGCCAGCCGCCAGTCCACCGGAGCGAACTGCTCGGCCTCTGCATCCTGGGCCGCCTTGAGCGCCTGCTCTGCCCGCGCCAACTCGCCCAGCGGCGGCGGGGTGGATGCGCATCCGCCCAATACCAGGGTGAGCAAAAGCAGGGCCATGCCCAGACCTGCATACCCAGTCGTGCGTGTCGCAACTGTGATTCCGCCATTCCGAGTCACCGGGTGCTCTCCAAGCTTGATCTCAATACCCCCATTGTTGAGGATCTTTACAGAAATCGGCAAGCGCTGAAGTCTGCCCCACAAATGAAAGGGTACGTGGGTCGCGGTCCCGGTTTCGGCAACTCATCTCGCAAAACCGGGGTCATGCGGCACCCACTTCAGAAAATCCTTCACGATTGGATTTTGCCAACCAGGCACTCAAGCAAGCTAATATCAACCCGTTAGCATCGGTGTACGCCTATTGCGGGCGGCACGTAGGTACCCAAAGGGAGCACGGCTCATGGATATCGGCTACTTCTTGAAGCTCATGACCGAGAAGAATGCCTCGGACATGTTCCTGACCACTGGAGCACCGGTCAACATCAAGGTCGAAGGCAAACTCTACCCGCTAGGCAACACCGGGCTGCCGGCGGGGATGGTCAAGAAGATCGCCTACTCGCTGATGGACGAGGGTCAGGTACCGGCCTTCGAGCGCGACCTGGAGCTCAATCTGGCCATCGCGGTCAAGGATGCCGGCCGCTTCCGGATCAACGTGTTCAAGCAGCGCGGCGAAGTGGGCATGGTGATCCGTGCGATCAAGAGCGAGATTCCCTCGATGGAACAGCTCAAGCTGCCACAGATCCTCAAGGATCTGATCATGGAGCCGCGCGGGCTGATCCTGGTCGTCGGCGCCACCGGATCGGGCAAATCGTCGACTCTGGCGGCGATGCTCGATCACCGCAATAGCAACACCAGCGGACACATCCTCACGGTTGAGGACCCGATCGAATTCCTGCACAAGCACAAGAAGTCCATCGTCAACCAGCGCGAAGTGGGACTGGACACCAGGCGCTATCGGGATGCACTCAAGAACGCGATGCGTGAGGCCCCCGACGTCATCATGATCGGTGAGATTCTGGACACCGAAACGATGGAAGCGGCCATCGCGTTCTCAGAAACCGGTCACTTGTGCCTGTCCACCCTGCACTCCAATAACGCCGACCAGACCCTGGAGCGCATTCTCAACTTCTTCCCCGAGAGCGCGCACAAGAACATCCTGATGAATGTGTCGCTCAATCTGCGCGCGATCATCTCCCAGCGTCTGGTGCTGGACAAGACCTCCAAGCGGATGCCGGCGATCGAGATTCTGCTCAATACGCCGATGATTCGCGATCTGATCCGGCGCGGACAGATCCACGAGATGAAGGAGGCGATGGACCGGTCGCTGGCCGAGGGCATGCAGACCTTCGACCAATCGCTGTTCAGCCTGTACAAGGAAGGCAAGATCGAGCTGGAGGAAGCCTTGCGCAAGGCCGATTCGCGTGATGGTCTGGCGCTGAAGATTCGCTTGAGCGAAGGCGGCGGCGAGGCCCACGACCCCTACTTTGACGAGAGCTTCTAGAGGGCCTCACCTGTGCCCAAGCCTGTAGACCCCAAGACCCTGACCCCGAGAACGGATTCAGGCTACCCGCAGTGCTTCAGGGAACGGGTGCTGCCGCGCGAAAAGCGTGCCCTCGGCGATGCCTTCGGCTTGACCCGCATAGGCATCAACCAGACTACCTTGCCACCGGGAAAGAGCTCCGCCCTGCGCCACTGGCATAGTGACGAAGACGAATTCGTCTACGTGCTGAGCGGAGAGCTCACTTTGATCAACGATGACGGCGAGCGGGTGCTGGGTCCGGGCATGGTGGTGGGATTTCCCGCCGGAGACGGCAATGCCCACCACTTTCGCAATTCCGGTCAGACCGAGGCGGTCTATCTGGAGGTGTCCAATCGCTCGGCCGACGATCGGGTGGAATATCCGGATGACGACCTGGCTCTGAACGGCCAGGACGCCAACGGCCGCTGGCAGTTCACGCACAAGGACGGCACGGTCTGGGAATAGGCC
>JAGRJL010000386.1:11258-12674 GCA_020442775.1 Lysobacterales bacterium
GAGGGATGCGCGGCCTCAAACGCGGGATGGGTCAGGCAAAGCGACTCGATTCTACAAATCGTCGGGAATGACGAGAGGTCCAGACCGAAGCGCCGCGCATTGTAGAGCTGTGGAATCAGACAGCAGTCGGCAATCGACGGCGCGTCGCCCTCGCAGTAGTCACCGGTCGACGGATGATCGGCGACCAGTGCCTCGAAGGCGGCCAGCCCGCGACCGAGCCAGTGGCGAATCCAGGCCAGTCGCGCCGCTTCGTCCAGACCCAGCTCATGCTCCAGATACTTGAGCACCCGAAGGTTGCCCAGTGGATGCACATCGCAGGCGATCAGCTGCGCCAGGCCGCGGGCTCTGGCCCTTTCGCGCACCTCGCTGGGCATCAGGCTGGCACCGGTCAGCTCGTAGTTCTCTTCAAGGTACTCGATGATTGGCAGTGACTGGTGAATCACCCGCTCGCCATCAACCAGCAGGGGCACCTGATTCTGTGGCTCCAGTTCGGTGTAATCGGCGCTGAACTGCTCGCCGCCGCCATGCGCCAGATTCACCGGGTAATAGTCGTAGGTCAGCTCCTTCAGCCCCAGAGCAATGCGGACCCTGTAGGCCGCACTTGACCGCCAGTAACTGTAGAGCTTCATGGTGCTGGCCATAGCGCATTCCTCCCTGCGAGCGTCACTCGATTGTACGCCCGCTTGGGCCCGTTCGCGCCCTTGCCCTCGCATGCTGTCGCCCGGCGAGGTCAAACGCCGGGCTGATTTGGCGCGCCATCCGCTTTCGCGATCAACTCGACTGGGCGACGACCTGCTGCTCGATGGCGCCAAAGATGGAATGACCGTCGGAATCAAGCATCTCGATCCGCACCTGGTCGCCGAAGCTCATGAACGGCGTGCTGGCCTTGCCGCTAGCAATGATCTCCAGCACTCGCTTCTCGGCCAGACAGGACGCACCCTTGCTCTCGTCCTGATTGGCCACGGTGCCCGAGCCCACCAGGGTGCCGGCGCTCAGACTGCGGGTCATCGCCGCATGTGCAATCAGCTGCGCGAAATTGAACTGCATGTCCACCCCGGCCTCGGGCTTGCCAAACAGTTCCTGATTGAGGTGGGTGATCAGCGGCAGGTGAACCTTGCAGTCACGCCAGTGCTCGCCGAGTTCGTCCGGCGTCACGAAAACTGGCGAGAGCGCCGAGCGCGGCTTGGACTGCAGAAAGCCGAAGCCCTTGGCCAGTTCACCAGGGATCAGATTGCGCAGCGACACGTCATTGACCAGACCGATCAGCTGAATATGCCGAGCGGCCTGTTCGGCGCTCACCCCCATCGGCACGTCATCGGTTACCACCAGGACTTCGGCTTCCATGTCGATCCCGTGATCCTCGCTGGCCGCGACGATGGCGTCGCTGGGTCCGAGAAAAGTTGCGCTGGTCGCCTG
>JAGRJL010000387.1 GCA_020442775.1 Lysobacterales bacterium
GATCACCAGCGCGCCCGCTTGTTTCATGCGTAGCAAGCTAAACGCGCCCGCCCGTTCCCCGCGTAGGATGCGGTGAGGAACGAACCGCATCAATCGCGTCTGCAGGAGATTTGGAGGACGACAGCCGCCTTCCATCGACGGCCGATCTTCAACGCTACACCCGGATCACCAGGACCATGCCCCTGGGATCACTAACGACCCCGGCCCTCTATCGATGCGGTTCGCTGGCGCTCACAACATCCTACCCGAGCCATCGCCGATTCCGGATCACCAGCGCGACCGCTTGTTTCCCGCGTAGGATGCGGTGAGGAACGAACCGCGTCGGTCGCGTCTGCAGGAGATTTGGGGGACGACAGCCGCGCTCCATCGACGACCGATCTTCAACGCTTCACCCGGATCACCAGAGCAATGCCGCCAAGAATCGCCACCGATGCCAGCAGCAGGCGCAGGCTCAAGCCCTCGCCCAGCAACAGCACGCCGCCCAGCGAGGTAATCACCGGCACGCTGAGCTGCACGGTCGCGGCGGTGGCAGCACGCAGGGCCGGCAGCGCCGCATACCAGATCGCGTAGCCGATACCGGAGGTGAGCGCGCCCGAGGTAAGCGCGAGCACCACGCCGGCCAAATCCCAGACTGGCGGCCTTTCCGCGAACAGCCAGACACCAATCAACAGCGCCAGTCCCAACGGCACCGCCCGCACGAAGTTGCCCGCGGTCACCTGGGTGGGATCACCGGCGCCACGACCGCGCAGGGTGTAGATGCCCCAGGCGACACCGGCGCTCAGCATCAGAGCGCTGGCAATCAGCGGCGGTCGGGACAATCCGGGCAGCAGCAGCCCTACCAGTCCGCCCACAGCCAGCAGCAACCCCAGCCACTGGCCTGCATGCAGCCGTTCCCCACGAAACAGACCATAGCCGATCATGGTCGCCTGCACCGCGCCAAACAGGAGCAGCGCGCCCACCCCGGCACTCAAGCCGCGATAGGCAAAGGAGAATCCGGCGGCGTAAACAAATAGCGACAGCGCGGAAGCCCAACTGCCGAGGGCGGCGTAGCCACCCAGCCGATTCTGCGCGATTGCCCACAGCGTCAGCGCGCCGGCCGCCAGCCGCAGGCTGGTAAAGGTGGCAGCATCGATCGTGGTGTCCTGCAGCGCCGCGCGACAGAGCAGCGAGTTGCCGGCGAAGGCAAACATCGCAAGCACGGTCAGCAGCCAGGCGCGTGAAGTGCTCATAGACCGGAGGTCGCGCCAGGGCGCCGGAAAAACCCGAGCATAGCGCTTCGCGCAGGGGCCATCACAGCCGGCAATCGAGCGATCAGCGCCTTGACTGCTGCCCTTCCCAGGCCTGCAGTACGGCATCGCCCGCCGCTCCGCGCAAGCTGATTTTGCGAGAAAAATCCGCGACTTCGATCTGCGCAAAGTGTGAGAAAAGAAATTTGCGGCGCTCCACCGCGCGTAGTTCCCGCCACGGAAGTAGCAGCGTCGGCATCGCACCGAAGGCCGCCGGCATCAAGCAACCCAGCCCCAGTCCACGTTCGCCCACCCACACCCGCAGGACGCCGTTGAAGCGGACCTGACCCAATCCACCGGAGGCCATCGAGAATCGCTCTCCTTCGGGCTCACGCTCAGCCTCGAAGCGGCGCGCCAGGGCGCGCCAGCCGCTGAGCCCGGCCAGCAGCCAAAGCACCCCGGTCCAAAAAACCAGCATCGCCGCCAAGGCACCGATGATAATGAGCGTCAGCTCAACCGCGCCGATGTCCAAGCCGTCCTCCCGCGGTCATCTTCCGCTACCGCTGCGATAGACCGTACGCCCGCCGAAAATCAGCCCGATGCCGATCGCGAACGGGGTGCCACCCACCATCAACACCATCAGTGCCATTTGCAGCAACTGATCGATCCCGCCGCTGTTGCCCGCGCTCATCAGGATCATCCATCCGCTGCACAACCCAGACAGCGCCGCCAGCAACACCCCCGCCACCACCATGATGCTGCCCAAGACCTGCAGAGCAACACTGGTTGCCGGCGCCGGGGAAGGCGTTTGCGGTTGCTCAGACATTGATGTTCTCCGGAATCAAACGCTGTGATCGGCGGCGCAGGGCCTCGATTTCGCCGTTGCGATAGAACAGATTGTAGGTGTCAAAGGGAATGATCTGCCGGTCCGGGGTCAGGAAGTGAATGCAGCTGCGCTTGACCCCGCCCAGATCGAAGTTGAAGCGATCCATGAATTCCACAATCGCCACCCGGAATACGTCGGCATAGCTCAGCCGCTCAGGGGCCGGGAATTGCGGCAGACAGCACAGGAAGCTGGCCAGCTTCTCGGTGTCATCGCTGAAGCTGCCCAGCGAAAACAGATCCACCAGCTTTTCGCGAATCCCTGGGTGCTTTTCGAAGGTGATCGCATTGGGTGCCGCGGCGAGGATCTCTTCGCGACTGAGCAGCGAGGTTACCGGCACCACCCGCTGTCCGCGGCGCAGACCGTAGCCGATGCCGATCATCTCCGGGTGGCAGGGCAGCGGAATCAGATCGTCCGCGGAAAAGACCCCGGAGCTTTGCGCGATGTTGCTGCGAATCTCGCTCAGCACCACCCGGTCGGACTTTTCAAATCCCTCATTCCGACCGCTATCCTGGGTCGGCTGGAAAGTCACCCCGCGCACGCAGGACCACTGCAGCGCGTGGCGGACAATCTCGCCACACTCATCCTCGTTGGCGCCGCGGCGAATGGTGCAGACCAGCGTCGTTGCCAGTCCCGCGCGCTCCAGATTTTCCAGCGCCTGCTGACGAATCCGCCGCAGATCGGCACCGCGAATGGTCTTGAGCGCCTCGGCGCGCAGCGAATCGAACTGCAAGTAGATTTCGAAACCCGGGGCGTATTCGGCCAGCCGCATGACGAAGTCCGGTTCACGCGCGATTCGCAAGCCGTTGGTATTGAGCATCAGATGGCGGATCGGCTTGCGCTTGGCCAAGGCGAGGATTTCGAAGATCTGCGGATGCAAAGTGGGTTCGCCGCCGGAGATCTGCAGCAGATCGGGCTCGCCCTCGGCGGCGACCAGCGCATCCATCATCGCCTCAATGGTCGCCAGATCACGCACCCCGCTGGCCGCCGGCGAGGAACTGGCAAAGCAGGTCGGACAGCTGAGGTTGCAGTGCTGGTTGACCTCCAGGATCGCCAGGCAGGAGTGCTGCTCGTGATCCGGACACAGGCCGCAGTCCAGCGGGCAGCCGTAGTCGGTGCGGCTGTGAAAAAATCGCGGCCGGTCACCCGGCTTCAGGAAGGTCTTGGCCAGCTGGTAATAGTCGCCATCGGTGGAGATCAGGGTCTTGTGCACGCCGTGGCTGGGGCAGCGCTTGTGGTAATACACGCGGCCCTCCTGCAGCAGCACCTTGGCCGGCACCAGCGCGCAGCACTGTTCGCACAGTGAGGTGGTCTGGCCGAGAAAAACGTAGGGCGCCGACTTACGCAGATCTTGTTGCATGGCTATCCCGAAGCAGCATCAGCGCAGCGTATCCCAGCAGCGCCGCGCAGACGAGGTGGAACAAATTGAAGGGACCGATGATGGCGGCGTAGGGCTTGAAGAATTCCCAAACGAAACGCTGCCCCGCGTAATACAGACAGGTCCAGTAGAAGCCGCGGCGCGGCAGCCAGGTAGGCGATCGCCACAGTGACCCAAGCAGCACCACCAGCCACAGCCCCATCGCCGCACTTTCATAGAGCGCCACCGGGTGCCGGTCGATGCCGTCGCCATGATCCACTGCCCAGGCCACTTCGGTGGGAGTGCCGTAGGTGAAGTCGGCCAGGCCGGCAACGTGACAGCCCAATCGACCGAGCGCAATCCCCAGGGTCAGAGCCGGCGCGAACAATCCGCCGGTGGAGCCACGTAGCCCCTTCGCCCGCTTGTACAGCTCCACCGCGACGATCGCCCCGAACAGGCCACCGACAATGGAGCGCGACACCGCCGGGTGTCCGCTCAGCCAGGCATTGGCAGTGCCCAACAGATAGGCACTGGCCAGTCCGCCGACGCTCAAGGCAATGAAATAGCCTCTGCCAGCGCGACCGAGCGTGCCGCCCTGGAACCACTGCGGGCGCAATCGATAAATCAGCAGCAATACCCCCAGCGCGCACAGCCAGGAGGCCATGTCCCACAGGCTGTGCAGCCAGGCCGGGTAGGCTGGGCCGAGAAGGTCAGCGATGGCCAGCACTCCGCAGCGAAACGCTGGAAGTCCGCGCCGGGATCAAGCTGATGGCTCCGGCGAAGGCGCCAATCGGACCTGATCGCGGCCATCTGCCTTGGCGAGATACAGCGCCTGGTCCGCTCTGCCCAGCGCGCGTTCGAAGTTCTCGCCGGACCCTATCGCGGCGACCCCGGCGCTGACCGTAAAGCGAATCGGCTGACCATCGCCGGCCACCACCAGTTCCTCACCACAGCGAACGCGCACCTGGTCGGCCAGCGCCCGGGCCGAGTCGATGCTTGCGTCGGGCAACAGGATGCAGAACTCCTCTCCGCCCATTCGCGAAACCAGCGGGTCGCTTGCCTGCAATGACTGCAGATGTCGCGCCAACACCTGCAAAACGTGATCGCCGGCGGCGTGTCCGTAGCGATCATTGATCTGTTTGAAATGATCGATATCCAGAGTGATCAGGCTACCCGCTGGAACCAGTTGCTCACGATCCGCCACCGCCTGAAAGAAGCCGCGCCGATTGAGCAGACCAGTCAACCAGTCGATCTTCGCCAGATCGGCACTGCGTGCAGCCAGCAGGGCGAACTGCAGGGCCAGGCAACCAACCGCCATCGCCAGCATGAACAGCAGCGAACCACCGCTGAAGGCCAGCCGGTGGTAGCTTTGCGCCACCCGAGCCGTCGTCGGCAGCAGGTCAGCAACACTGCCGTAAGCCCAAACCACCAGCAGCAGATAGGCAATCACCACGTAGCGCAGCCGCCTGTAGATCACCCCCAGCTCTGCCCGCGGCGCCTGTCGAAGACTGTGCTGCAGAGTCAACAGGAACAGCGCCTGCGCGCTGGCGGTAGTCAGGATCCGCCAGCGGGCGTTGGGCCAGAGAATTTCCCAGGTCAGCAGACTGAAGGCCGGCACGGCGACCACCATGATCAATATCCACAGCTGCCGCGGCTGCTTGCCGAATTTCCAGAAACCGGCCAGGAAAAACGCGGAGGACAGCCCCAAAGAGAGGTGATTGACCACGGTCCGGGGCATCTCCCATCCAATCGGAACCTGGATCGGAAAAACGAACAGCGACAGGCCGTTGAAGAAGAATCCAATCGCCCAAAGCCGTGCACCGCGCGCACCTTCATCCTTGCTGCCCAGATACAGCAACAGCCCACCGAGAACGATCTGCATCAACCCGCGGCTGAAGGCCAGCGTGGGGATGTCGATACTCTGCACCATCTGCTCAAACATCAGGTACTTCGGAGTCCAGCCGGGCGCTGCCCGAGGCAATGTTCACTATGCCACCAGTCGTGCGGCTTTGGTCTGCGCCCGGTCGGGTGGAGCGAGTTTGATTGATGTGCCCGGC
>JAGRJL010000025.1:0-46180 GCA_020442775.1 Lysobacterales bacterium
GCGCCGGCCGAGCGCTCTGTCGGGTGGGCAGTGCCAGCGCGTAGCCCTGGCCAGGGCGCTGGTCGCCCAGCCGCAGCTATTGATCCTGGACGAATCGCTGAGCGCGCTGGACCCACCGCTGAAGGTCGAGCTGATCGAGCAGCTGGAGCGATTGAGTACCGAGCTGGGCTTCGCGCTGCTGTTGATCACCCATGATTTCGCCGAGGCCAGACGGCTATGCGCCCGCACCCTGATCATGGATGGCGGTCGGCTGGTGGAAGATGTCGATATGGCAACCGCAGCAAACGCGCCCGGGCACCCCGCCACCGCAGCCCTGGTCGGCGCCTGGCGTGAGACCAGCGAGCGACTCGCGGCGTTGACTGCGGCACCTGAGTCCTAGCCCGCACATTTCATGACTCTTCTACTGCGGCCGCCGGAGAGCTGCGGTGGCGCGATCTGCTCCCTCCAATCGACTCGACGTACTGTTCAAGTACGCCTTCATCGATTTGCAGTCCGCGGACCGCATCACTGCAGCTCTCCGGCGCCCTCGCTACGAACACTCAGAAATATGCGGGCTTGCCCGCAGGGCCGGACCAAGTCAAGAAAAGTCATCGGGCGCCGCGAGGCGCCCGATGGGTGTTACTCAGCCCGCCACTCAGGCGGTTGCTGGATCAGCTGCGCGGCCGTCCGATCTGGTCCCGATAGCGATATGGATAGGGATCCGGATCGGGCACGAAGCCGGGGAAGGCGCTCGGCCGCTGCGGGATCCCCGGTCGGTAGCGATAGGGATTGGGCATCAGGCCCATCGCGATCAGCCGCTGCGGGTCGTCGTAGTACAGCCGCAGGATCTGTGACGGCCGGCTGGAGGCCCGCTCGAATTCCACGTAGCGGGCGCGATCACCCTCGCGTCGACCGTGGCCGGTACCCAGCTCCTGGCGCCCGGCAAAGTCGTCTGCCTGGGTCGACGGTGCCGACTTGTCATAGCCACCCGGGTAGCCGGGCTCGGCCGCCGGACCGCGCGAGCGATAGTCTTCCAGGGCAATCGCCGGGCGGGTCCGTTCGGCGAACACGGCGACCCCGATCACCCCGACATTGTCCGGTCGCCCGGTTCGGGCCGCATAGCTGTCGGGCAGGGCGACAAACTCGAAGGCGGCCACATCACGCATGCTCTTGCGCCAGCCCTTGATCTCGGTGCTGGCCCATGGCTCCAGCACATAGCCGGATTGATCTGGACGGGCGGTGTCACCGGTGATCACGTTGACCCCGTCCACCGACACCACCGCCAGCACTCGCTGCGAGGAACGGTTGCGCAGGTTGATCGCGTAGCGGTGACCGGGGAGACCGGCAATCCAGCGCTCATCACCCTGGCGGTATTCGCGCAGGGTCTGACCAGTGTGGCGATCCACCACCTCCAGCTGAACCTGGGCCTGTGCGACCGATGCGGCCGCGAACATCGAGATCACCAGCGATTGCAGCAGTCTTTTCATTTTCGTCTCCAGCTCCGTCGTCTGATTGACGACAACACCTTTAACGGGCCGAGTGGGCAAAAGGGGTTGCTGAACGAAAATTTCTGCTTAGGTTCTGTTCAGTTAGTGGTGCATTGCGGACCCGCGACAGCGTGATCGTCAAGCCGATCGACAAGGTAAGGTCGCCAGGGCGTCGCCGGTTTGCTACGCGCGGGTCGGCGACGCGAACGGACTCGTCACAGAGCGACAGAGCTGAGGTGCCAGGTGCTTCGGCACGAGGCGCATGGTCGATTACTCGAACTGGTCGGCGAAAATGGGGTCGCCCAGATCTCCGCAGGCCGCGTCCGGCGCCTGGCGCTGCTTGATCGTGAAGCGATCCTGGCCAAATCTGGGGGGTGCGTTCGTGCGCAGCTCAGCGCTTAAGGCATAGCGCCCTTCGCCCGGGCGCAGCTGTGCATCGATGCGAAATCGCGCCGATCCGGTGTCTGCCTGGTCGGCCCAGGCATACGCACCGGGCAGCGTCAGCGCCAGCATGACCAGCCACCGCATGCCCAACCGTGGACTGGAGTCTGCTGCCAGTGATCCCTGAGCGGCCATGCTCAGCGCCCTCCCGGGGCAAGCATCGATTCCAGGCGTGCCAGTCTAGCCTCATTGCGCGCCGCCGCCTCGCGCAGCGCGGCGTTGTCGCCGGCCAGCTGCCGCAGCTGACCATCCAGCAGCTTGCGCTCGGCTTCCAGCCGCAGCGCCAGCTCCTGCACCGCGGCGATAGTCGTGATCAGTGCCGGATGGACATCGACCTGCTGGATCTCGTTGGCGGCGGTGCGCTCGGCGTTGGGCAGGTACTCGCCCGAACCCTGCACTGCCTCGGGGAAGACCCGCGCGAACTCCTGGGCGATGACGTTGTAATAGGTCTGGTCGGCGATACCGGGATGGGCGGCGCGATAGGCCGCCGTGTAGCGAAACGTCACCGGGCGCAGGCGCAGCAGTCGCGCCAGGGCGTCGTCGATCTCCTGGACCTCGGTCTTGATGCGGGCGTCGGAGTTGGCCAGCCAGCTGCCTGAGGTGGTCTTGGAGGCATTGCCCTCGACTTCCAGGGTGTTGGTCTGCGGGTCGCGCGCAATGCCCAATCGTGAACCGGTACCGGCATCCTCCACGCGCAGCAGCAGTTCGTCGCCGCCACTCTGCACTTCGAAGGCCGAACCCGCGCCGGCGGCGGGGCCGGCAATGCGCCAGCGCGTGACTGCGCCGGAGAATCCCAAGGCCAGGAAGTTGCTCGTTCCATCGTTCTTGCCGATGTTCACATGGGAGGGCAATGGCGTGTTGGTGTTGAGTCCGAAGCCGTTCGCCGCGCGAACAAGAAACTGGTTGGGCCCGCTGGAGGTGAAAGCCGAACCGGATTGGTCCGACCAGACGAAGGTGCCTTCGTCACCCTCGGCTGTCGCCGTTGTTGTTACGGCGACGCAACCGCTGCCAACGGCGCCTGAACTGGTGCCCGGGCGGATCTTGGCGAGATGTCCGCCAGCCCAGGAAAAGGCGCCACCAGCGCAGTTCTGAGCGCCACTGGCGACGCTGAATACGCCGCTCGCGGTGTTGTCGGTGCCTCCGAGCACACTGCTGCCACTGCCGCTCGCCGTGTTCAAGAAGCCGCCTGACACGCTTGAATCCGCCGCGACCGCGGTATTGAAAGCGCCACCACCGACCGAGCTGCGAGTCCCGGAGGCGAGATTGATCCGACCACCCGCGACGGTAGCGAAGGCACTATCTGTCGCGCTTCCGGCGCCGTCGCCAGATTGGTTGGCAAAGCCTCCACCGACGGTGCCATAGTGATCGGTCACGCTATTGGGTGCTTCGTTTGAGAACAGCGGATCACTGTTCCCAGAGGGCACACCACCGCCCGCAATGGTCGCCCCGCGCACCCCACTGGTGGCGAGGTTGGCGCTGCTGCCGGCGATGACGTTGGCGGTGATCGGAATCGAGTTGAACAGTTCGGCGCTGGGTTCCAGGCGCAGGCTGGCGGCGTTGCGGGTACGCAACACCAGCGGCTGCGCATCGGTGGTGCCGAGGAAGTTGGTCGCCGGATTGCTGCCCGCATCCCCGGCCGTGCTCCAGCACTGCCCGATGGTGCCGCTGACCGCCTTGCTGCGGCCGGGGATCGCGCTGAAGTCGGTCCCGCCCTGTTCGCGCACCGCGGCTTCGATCCAGACGTCGTCGGTCTCGGCCAGCGGCAGCTCGACCTCGAGCCGGAACTGACCGTCGACGACCGGCACCGCGAAGAAGGTCGTAGGTGCCAGGACTATCGCGCCCAGGTGGCGTTCGCTGAAGGCGCCGACGCGCAGATCAAAGTGGCCGTTGGCCGGCTGACCGTAGTCATCCAGACGGCCTTCGTAGACGAAGGAGGCGGCCAGGGCCGGGCCTGCAGCGACGAACAGCATGGTGGAAGCGAGTGCGAGCTGAGGCGGTTGATACATGGCGTCCTTGGTCTCCGGTTGGCGTTTGCCCGGCACGCTGTCGTGCAAGCGCCGGTTGCCGCTGATCATCGTTCGCTCAGGGCTGGCCGGGGTACCCCAAAACTTGGGTGCCGTCGGTGGGTTCAAGCGCCGTCAGTGCGATGCGCTCCGGCTTCCGACTTGTTCAAGCCAGAAGGCTGAGATCACCGAGCGAACCGGCCTGGACTCAGGGCAAACACTCCGGTCCCTCAAATCCATTGGCAAAGCGCTGGTCGCTCTGGCCGTCGAGAATCTCCACGTCGAGCTGGGCGAAGGGCAGCAGTGCCGCACCCATCACGTTGCTCAGGCTGACCCGGAAACGCTCTATCGGCTCGGGTAGCCCGTCTGCGGCAATTGGCACGTTGATCAGCTTGGCCGCGATGTCGCCTGGCGCCCACTGCAGCAGCTGATCGGGCGGCACCGTGTAGTCATCGCCTGGCGTGGCGCTGCCAGACGCGTGGGTGAAATCCACGCTGACGTCGGCCACCCCGCCGCTGGGACGCTCGACCCGGATCTGCGCGGTCTGCCCCTCCACCACGTTCTGGCGGCAGCGGGTAAAG
The DNA here is from genome assembly GCA_020442775.1 of Lysobacterales bacterium. Classification (GTDB taxonomy): domain Bacteria; phylum Pseudomonadota; class Gammaproteobacteria; order Xanthomonadales; family SZUA-5; genus SZUA-5. The sequence goes on from JAGRJL010000025.1 coordinate 4,492, forward strand.
CCGATTTGCTCCGGACCGGGTGCGGTCACCTCGTGCGGTTGGGTGATCACCACATCCTCCCCGGCGGCGCTGCCGAAGGCCCCCTGCAGGGTGCGGTAGCTGATGGTTAGCGTGCGGTTGCCGATCTGCACCGGCACCATTTGGCAACTGCCGCTGCTAGTGTTGGCAGTCATGGTTGGTGCCAGGGTCATGCTGCAGGTGGTCGGTGGCGAGGTGTTCATCGACACATCGACCACGCCATTGGGCTTGAACGGCCCGCTGGTGGCCAGCGCGGTGACCTCGATGGTGAAGGGCAGGCCGGCTGGATGTGGATCGGGCGTATCGACGGCGCTCAACGTGACCGTGTCGAAACTGAACTCACTGCTGCGGCCTTCGGCGTCGGTGGCGATGGCCACGATCACATCGTTGTTGCTCAGGGTGACACCGGGCGGAATGCTCAGCGTGACCGCCTTGTCCTGCTGCGCGTTCACCGAGGTGTAGACATCGCTGTCGAGCAGCACTTCGCCCTCGTCACCGAATGCCTTGTAGAAGTCCACGCGCAGTGGAAAAACGCTGTTGGCCGGGTCGGAATCGACCCGGTAGGTGACGCTGAACTGATTGACGTTGACGCTGTAGGCGGCGATGGTCGGGAAGTTCTGCAGATTGTTGGGCCCCACATCCGCATCGTCGGCATCGTTCGGAGTGCGCCCCAGCACCTGGTTGTTGCCGCCGTCAAGGGTCGGCAGATCCAGGCCGATGCCGTCGTTGCCGAGCATGCGGTTGCCGACGAATTCGATGAAAGTGGGCGCATTGCGGTCGAGCACATACACCGCAGAACCGAGCGAAGTTGCCGTAGAGGAACGGCGCAAGCCACCGGCGAAGGTGTTGCCCTCGCCCGGAGCGAATCCGCCGATCAGCAGCCGCGCCTGGCGGCCACTGCCGGCCAGGACGACCCGGATATGGTCCTTCTCCACGCCGACCACGGAGCCGTCCACGCCGAGGCCAAAGACGTTGCCCTGGATCAAGGCGAAGTCGTCCATCACGCGACTGACCGAGACCTCCAGGGCGCTGCCGAAGTCGGCACTGCTGCGTTGCGCGCGCGCGAAGCGATTGTCCAGGATGCGCGTATCGGGGGTCTGGAAGGCGTCGTCACCGGGGTCGACAGCGAAGGGGTCGCGCATCGGCAAGGCGGTGATGCCATCGGGCGCCAACCCGATCAGATTGCCCTGCAGAATCAGCTGCCCGCGCTGGCCGGAACTGCTCCTGGCTCGTAGTCTGTTGGTGCCGCCGAAGGGCAGCCCGGCCCCATTGCGACCGCCGCCTGCAATGACGTTGCGGTCGGACGGATCGGGGCCGCCCACGCGGACCGAGCGCATGCTCAAGCCACTCAGATCCAGCGCGCTGCAGGGCGGGCCGAAGTCCGGCGACTGACCGAGTGCGTCGACGCAGAACCAGTTGCCACGGTGGTCATGGGCGAAGCCACCGGTGACGATGGCTGAAGTCGGCAGCGTGATGGCCAGACCGCGCAGACTGAAGGGGCTGGCGCTGCTGCTGGTCAGGTTGAACAGAGCCAGACCGAAGTTGACAAAACCGGCGCTGACGATCTCGATCTTCAGCTGGGCGTTGTTGGCGCCTGGAGCGGGAATGCTGTTCGGCTGGGCGCCCGGTTGGGTATAGCCGTCGATGGTCAATCCCTGAGAGATCTGCAGCGTGCTGGCCACCTCGATACGGCAAATGCCGGTGACCGCGCTGCAGCCCGGCTCGCTGGTCGGGATGTTGAACTCAATGATGTCGGGGCCGGCCAGACCGTTGCTCGCGCTGATAGCCCCGCGCAGGGAGCAGTCGGCCGCAGCGGCAGTACAGGCGCTGAGGTTGAGCAGGTCCGAAGTGGTGTCGACGGTCAGCGTGGCGGCTGGGGTTGCGCTCGCAAGCATGATGCCAAGCACGACTGCACCAGCGGCCCTCTGTACGGACATTTGCCGAGGCCTCGACAACGCTCCCTGAAGCGAGCTGATGGATTTTCGGTTCATTGTTCGAATCCTCGCGGCGCCGATGCCAGCAGATGCGCAATGCTGGGTTAGGCGACGGAGTCCGCGGTACCCCAAAACTGGGGTGTCGAACCCCTGGATTGGGGTATCCGCGGCACCGTCTGTGGGCGCACCATAGCGACGGCGCAGGAGCGGAGGGCTCCATGGAGAGCGGTGTGACTGTGGCAGCGAATTCGGTGGGTGTGGTGGTGGTGGAAGACGAGCCGGGGACGCGCGAACGGCTGGCCTCGATCATTGCCGCGCAGACCGGCTTTCATCTGCTCGGCGCGGTCGGCTCCCTGACTGCGGCGCGTCAGTTGCTGCAGCAAATCGAGCCCGATGTGGTGCTGCTTGATCTGGGACTCCCCGATGGCAGCGGGTTGGCATTGCTGGAGGACAAGCGCCGTCAGGGCCTGGTGTTCGAGGTGCTGGTGATCTCGGTACTGGGTGATGAGCGCAGCGTGCTGGCGGCGATTGAAGCCGGCGCCGGGGGCTACTTGCTCAAGGACGCTGACAACGCCGCGGTGGCTCGCGCAATCGTGCAGCTACGCGAGGGCGGTGCACCCTTGAGCCCGACCATTGCAGTCCACCTGATGCGCAGGCTGCAGGCGCCGGTTGGTCGCACGTCCGAGTCCGAGTCTCTGGGCCTGAGCCCGCGTGAGCTGGAACTGCTGCGCCTGATCGCCAAGGGCCTGTCCTACGAGGAGGTCGCTCAGGTGTTGGGTCTGCGCTACAACACCATCACCTCCTACGCCAAGGAGCTCTATCGCAAGCTGCAGGTGCATTCCCGCGCGGAAGCGGTTTTCGAGGCACAGCAGCTGGGGCTGGTCGGGGATCGATGAAGTTCGGGATGAGGGTGCGCACTTGAGGCTGGCTGCGTTGCGGGCTCAGCTGTGGTGGCTGGTGCCGGCGCTGCTCGCGCTGACGCTGGCCAGCCTCCGCGATCATCGTCTGCTGGACCGGTGGCTGCTTTCTGCAGGGCAATTCACCGATTGCGAAGGCGCCGCTGAGTGGCAGGACAGCGCGGTGCCGCGACTATTGCCGGGACAGGAATGTCGGCTCTGGCGGCTACCTTTTGAACTGGACCCGGCAGATTCGGCTGAGCAGCTGCTGGTGCTGACCGGATTTGGTCGGGATGCGCGGATCTGGATCAACGGCCAGCCCCTGCGTGATTTCGATTCCGGCTGGGGAGTGGACTACACCTCCATTCCGCAACGGCTGGCATTGCCGCCGGCGTGGCTGCGCAGTGGCCAAAACGAGCTGCGCCTGGAGTTGCACAGCGGCAGCAGCGATTACGACCGCAGCTACGTCGGCCGGGTGCTGCTGGGTCCGGCGAGCGTGCTCGAGGCACGCTTCGCGCAAATGCGCCGGCTCGGTCAGCAGGCCGCCCAGGTGTCGATCGTCTTCGCCATAGCAATTGCGCTGATGGTGCTGCCTATTGCCTGGTCCCGGCCCAGGCAGCGCAGCTATCGCTGGTTCGCGCTGGCGGTGCTGAGCAGCCAGCTGTTCGTATGGAACATGGGCTGGCCGCTGCGCCCCTTGCCGCACTTGCTGTGGCACACGGTGGCGCACGCCGGGCTCGCTATCGCGCTGTGGGCCCTGCTGCGCTACACGCTGTCGGTGAGCGATGCTCCCCGGGCGGCTGAGCGGCGGGTCAATCGGATCAGCGCGCTGGCGCTTGCGGCTCTGCTCTTGCGCTTGCTCGATCCGCGCGGCGAATGGGCCATGCTCTCGGTTGCGGGCGATTCGATTTACAGAATCGTCCTGCTGCTGCAGTTGCTGCAGCTGGGCTGGCTGTGGTGGCGCCAGCGCGGTCCAGCAAATCCGGTGGCGCGCTGGCTGGCGGCGGGCGCCGGTCTGACCCTGCTGGTCGGGATTGCCGACAGTCTGCGCGCCTACGGGATCTACACCGGCGCGCTGACGCCCTACCTGCAGCACTGGGGGATCATGTATGTGCTGATCACCCTGCTGGTGGAACAGCTGCGGCAAGTGCTGGCCGCATTGTCGGCCGCCGAGGATGCCAAGATCCATCTGGGCGCAGCGCTGGCCCAACGCAGCGCCGAACTGCAGCACGAGTTCGCCCTGCGCCAGCAGGCCGAGCAGGCGCGCACCCTGGCCGAGGAACGGCAGCGACTGATGCGCGACATGCATGACGGCGTCGGTGGTCATCTGGTCGCGCTGATCGGCCAGCTGGAGGCGGGGCGCTCGGAGCCTGAGATTCTCAAGCCGCAACTGCGCAGTACGCTGGACGACCTGCGCCTGATGATCGACTCGCTCGACGATGCCTGCGCCGACCTCAGCGTAGCCCTCGGGATGCTGCGTCAGCGCCTGCAGCCGGGGCTCACCGGCCTCGATCTGCAGGTGCGCTGGAACACCGCTCACCTGCCTGATCTGGCACCGTGCTCTCCGGACGTGGTGCTGCAGGTGCTCAGGATCCTGCAGGAGGCGATCACCAACGCGGTCAAGCACGCGCGCTGCCGGCAGATCGAGATCGATGCCGCCTGGGTCAACGGCGAACTCAATCTGAGCGTCAGCGACGACGGCGCCGGACTCGACCCCGCGGCTGAGCCGGGGCGTGGGGTTCCCGGCATGCGCCAGCGTGCGGCACGGATCGGCGCTCGGCTGAGCTGGTCGACCCAAGACCCGGGTACCCGGGTGACGCTGGTCTTGCCTGGCGTCATCCCGGTGCAAATCGACGGTTGCCGACAGGCGCAAGCCTGAGCTCAGGCTCTTTGGGTCGCGGCGTCAGCGCCGGTTGCGATGACGCGCCTTCCGGCATGTCGATTCCGAACGACTCTGCGCAGGCCTCAGGCGGCCTCCACCACCACCCGGTTCTTTCCCTGGGCCTTGCCGTGCAGCAGGCATTCGTCCGCGCGATTGATCGCCTGAATCGCATCTTCGCCGGGGCGTCGGCGTGACAGACCGATGGTGACGGTGATCTTGGGCAGCGGCCGGGTGGCAGCCAGCGGTTGGCTGGAAACGGCCTGGCGCACACGCTCGGCAACTTCCAGTGCTTCCGCGTCGGTGGCGTCACGGACACAGAAGATGAACTCCTCGCCACCCCAGCGAGCGGCCAGATCCTCATCCTCACGGACCGCGCCGCGCAGACAGTCGGCCAGATGCTTGAGCACCAGATCGCCGACGTCGTGGCCGTAGATGTCGTTGAAGGACTTGAAATTATCGGCGTCGATGAGTGCGTAATGTTCTTCTTCGGGCGCCGGCGACTCGTCGATTCGGCTGAGGAATCCGCGGCGGTTGAGCAGCCCGGTGAGGTAGTCGGTGAAGGCAGCGACCGCGAGTGAGGCATTGGCCTCGCGCAGGGCTTCGGTCTGCCGTTCCACCTCACCCTGCAACATCCGGTTGCGCATCCGGATCCGCTGGGTGTGCCACATGGTCCAGAGCCAGCCAATGATCAGGACCGAGAATGCCCCGGCGATCTGGCCCCAGGCGGTTTGCCACCAGGCCGGCAGCACGTCGATGGGGAGCTGGGTCACTTCTCTGCCCCACAGGCCGTTGCCGCTGGCGGCCTGCAGTTCGAACAGGTAGTGACCGGGCTTGAGACCACTGAGCAGCGCCTCCGGGGTGGCGCTCACCCGACTCCAGTCCTTGCCGGAATCGCCCTGCAGACGCCAGCGGAAGCGGTTGGCGCTGGCGTGGCGGTAATCGGCGGCGATGTAGCGCAGACGCAGGCTGGCGACGCCGGAGGGAACCTGCAGGGCTTGCTCGGGGTTCAGCGCCAGCGGATTGCCGTCGGCCCAGGCGCCCACCACGGCTGCCGAGGGCGGTTTCAGCGACAGCGCAACCTGCTCGGGCTCGAAACTGACAAAGCCACCCAGTCCACCGAAATAGATTCGCCCATCGGCCCCTTCGTCGCCGGAGCGCGCGTAGAACTCGTCCACCACCAGGCCGTCAGTGGTGCCGAACCGGGTGGTAGAGCGGTGGTCCAGATCGATCGCGATCACTCCACGGGTGGTGGCCGCCCACAGTCGTCCGCCGCCGAGGGCCAGACGCTGCACCGCGGTGTTGGGATAGTCCGGGATCAGCACCAGCTGCTCGTTGCTTTCCTGCTTGAGATCGAATGCCGTCAGCCCGAAGCTGGTCGCGGCCCAGATCAAATCCCCGGACAGCAGCAGGTCGTGCAGGGTGCCGTCGATGCCCAGCTTGTCGCGATCGAGTGCTTCGCGCTGACCATCGGCGCGAATGTGTACCGCGCCGGCCTCCCACAGTGCCAGCCAGATGCCGCCGTTGCCGTCCGCTTCGATGTCGGCAATCGAAGTGGCCGGGAGCTCGGCCGCAGCGCCGGCAGTCAGATGCGCGCGCAGCCCTTCCGGGCCATAGCGGAACAACCCGTCGGCCCAGGTTCCCACATCAATCTGACCGTCCTCACTTACCCTGAGCGCAGTGACCATCAGCTCCCGAACTTCGGCAAAGCGTGGGTCCGGCGCGAGGGTCCCGGTCGCCGGATCGAAGCGAAAAATGCCCATGCCGGTGCCCACCAGTACCCGGTCGCCTTCGCGACGCATGCGGATCACCGGATTGGCATCCGAACCGGAGATATGCTCGAAGCGATTCTCGCCGTCGATCTGGCGCAGGCGCCACAGTCCGCGGCGGGAACCAATCAGAATGTCGTCGCTGGCCAGTTCCAGCATCGCGTCAACCGTATCGAGTTCCGAGTCCAGACGATAGCCGTCAAATCCGGACACCGTGGGCTGAACCTTGATTGCGCCCGCTTCGCGGGTGGCGAGCCAGCTGACGCCCCCCTCATCGACATGAAAGGCGCGAATGTTTCGTTCAGGGAACATCACCGGATCGCTGCTGCCGAAGGGACCGATGATCCGTCCCTCGGGGCTGACCGAGCGGACCCCGGCGAGGGTGCCGATCAGGATCTCGCCGTCCGGGCCCTGCGCCAGGGTGTTCACCAGGGGCAGATCGCTGATCACCCGCTTCGGCACCTGCCCCGGCACCGCCCCGTAGACCGCGCCTTCGTCGCCCACCCACAGCTGCTCGGCGGCAAACACCAGCGCGCGCGGGTGATTGAGCCAGCCCTCGGCAGGCGCCGGCAACAGCCTGCCGCTGTGCACCTCGTGCACGCCTTCCGCATCGGCCAGCCAGAGTTGCCCCGAAGGCCCGGTAGACAACGACCAGACCCGGGAAAACGGGCGCCCATCGGGCCGGTTGACCGGCGTCGCCTCGCTGCCGCCCGGTTCCAGGCGAAACAGGCCTGCATCGGCCGAACCGACCCAGATGCTGCCGCTGGCATCCTCGGTCATGATCTGGATGTTTCTCGGTGCGGCGTTCGGATTCAGGTGTTCAAAGCTGCCGTCCAGGTCGGTGAGGCGATTCAGTCCGCCGCCCCAGGTGCCGATCAGCACCTCGCCCCGGGAGGTCGCCAGCACCTGCCCGGCAGCAGAATTGGTCAGCGACAGCGGATCCTGCGGCTGGTGGACGAAGAACTGGATCTGATAACCGTCGTAGACATTGGCGCCGCCGGCCGCGCTGCCCAGCCAGATCCGTCCCAGTTGATCCTGGCTGATGCTGAAGATGGTCGAATCGGAGAGTCCATCGGACAGGCTCAGGCTTTCCACATGAGTGGTGCTACGGGCGGTCCAGATCGGCGGCTCCGCCGATGCGGGCGAGAGCGTCGGCAGGCCGGCCACAAGCAGCCAGCAGAGCAGGGTCTGCAGCAATCGATTGGCTGATGTGGCGCTCACTCGCTCGCTCACTCCTTTGTCGTCCGCATCCTGGTGTTGCTGAACATCGGTCCTTGCCAGCGTTGGTTGCCGGCACCTGCGGATGCCTGGTCTGTTAGCGGACTGCCCCCATTAGACCCAATTTTTTCGCCTCAAGTGGGGAGAATCCGTGAAACTGCGTGACCGCACGGTTTCGGTACCTCGGCGGGTGTCAGCTGCAGACGCAGTCTCGTCCCGCGTCCTTGGCTCTGTAGAGGGCCGCATCGGCGTCGCGGAGCAGCTGTTCAAGATCTATCGGCGCCGGATCACAGTCCGCCGCGCCGATCGATACGCTGCGGGCGACCGCTTCGCCGTCTGCATCAATCACCGTGTCCCGGGCAGCCGCGCGCAGCCGTTCGGCGATCTGCAGGGCCTCCGGCAGCGGCGTCTGAGTCAGCAACGCGGCGAACTCCTCACCACCGATGCGCGCCAGCAGGTCACTGCCGCGCAATTCCTGGCGGAATCGGTTGCTGAGTTCCCGCAGCAGCTGATCGCCGCTCAGATGACCGTGCTCATCGTTGACCGACTTGAAGTAGTCGATGTCGATCATCAGCAGGGTCAGCGGCGCCGGGTAGCGTCTGCTGCGGGCCAACTCCGCCCGGGCATCGCTGAAAAAGGCGCGGCGATTGAGCAGGCCGGTGAGCGGATCCACTCTGGAGAGCTTGCGCAGCGACTGGCGTGACTGCTCGAGCTCGCTTTCCAGCCGGGCGGTGCACAGCATCATGAAACCAAAACCCCACAAGGTGGCGAACACCGCGTTGGCGGCATAGCTCAGGATCGACGAGATCTGTGGCGCGAGCACGTCAAAACCCGATCCGGCCAGGGTGAACTGAAGGCCGCGGGCGAAACGAATCAGACCGAAACTGCCCAGCAGCAGGGCGCACCAGCGACCGGAACGGCGCAGCGCCGCGGGCGTCAGCGTGAGCAACTGCCAGCCCACCACGATTCCCAACAGGCCCACTCCGCAGGCGCCGATCGCGCGGTGGCGCAGGGGGTTTGCCGGATCGTGCAGCGCAGTCATCAGAGTCAGGGTGATCAGCGCGACCGCGATTGGCAGCAGCGGGGCCTGGCTGGCGCCGCTGAATCGACGGTGTCCTTCGGCGATCGCCAGCAGACTGGCCATCCCCAGCGCGGTGGGGCCGACCAGCGCGACCCAGGGCGGCACCAGTCCGCGCAGACCGATGCTGCTGATCGCCAGTGCGAACAGCAGCAGCGAAGCCACCCACCAGTGGTACCCGGGGTAGACCCGGCGAGCATGGCCGAACGCATAGGCGAGCGCCGCCAGCAGCAGGCTGATGGCGGTGGTGTAGATCGCCAGGGTGCGCGGGTCCAGTTCCACGCCGAGTTCTCCGGCGCCAGCGACAACGCCATTGTGCCAAGCGCGTCGCTCGACACCACGCCGCAATCTTCAAGCATTGCAGCGCTGGCGCGAACTTCTATCCGCAACGCAGTGGGCCAATCCAGAACGGGCTGTGCTCGTCGAGACGGAAGATTTGCCCCCGATCCCGCTTTGCTGCAATCTTGCCGGCCCTTTTTCGCGACCGCGGCCCCAAGCCGTGGTCCTCCCTTGAATCGAGAGCCATGGACAAGAGTTTTGACCCCAAAGCCGTTGAGGCGCGCTGGTATCCACAGTGGGAGCAGTCCGGTGCCTTTGCACCGACTGCGCAGGCCGAAGCCTTCTGCATCCTGCTGCCGCCGCCCAACGTCACCGGCACCCTGCACATGGGGCACGCCTTCCAGCAGACCCTGATGGATCTGATGGTGCGCTACCAGCGCATGCGCGGGCGCAGCGTGCTGTGGCAGTGCGGTACCGACCACGCCGGTATCGCTACCCAGAAAATCGTTGAAAATCAATTGGCTGCTGTGGGGGAGAGTCGCCATGATCTGGGTCGGGAGGGCTTTATCGACCGGGTCTGGCAATGGAAGGAGCAGTCCGGCTCGCAGATCACCCAGCAGATGCGTCGGCTCGGCGCCTCCTGCGACTGGTCGCGCGAGCGCTTCACCATGGATGAGGGGCTTTCGGCGGCGGTACGCAAGGTGTTTGTGGACTGGTACCGCGATGGCCTGATCTACCGGGGCAAGCGCCTGGTGCACTGGGATCCGGTGCTGATGACCGCGGTCTCCGATCTGGAGGTCAACAACGAAGAGCGCAACGGCCACCTGTGGTCGATCCGCTATCCCACCGCCGACGGGGGCGAAGGCGTGGTGGTGGCCACCACCCGACCGGAAACCATGCTCGGCGACGTCGCTGTCGCGGTGCACCCCAGCGACGAGCGCTACGCGCATCTGGTCGGCACCCAGCTGGTGCTGCCGCTGACCGGGCGCACCATCCCGGTGATCGCCGACGCCTACGTCGATCGCGAATTCGGCACTGGCTGCGTGAAGATCACTCCGGCGCACGACTTCAACGACTATCAGATCGGTCAGCGTCATCGGATCGAGCCGATGTCGATCTTCACACTGGACGGCAGGGTCAACGAGCTGGCCCCGGAGGTCTATCAGGGGCTGGACCGCTTCGAGGCGCGCAAGCGGGTGCTGGCCGACCTAGAGGCCCAGGGCCTGCTGGTGGAGACCAAACCGCACAAGCTCAGCATCCCGATCAGCCAGCGCACCGACGCGGTGATTGAACCGATGCTCACCGATCAGTGGTTTGTGGACCTGACCAGTGAAACGCAGCCGGACGGTCGTCCCGGCGGCAAGACCGCGATCACCGACCCGGCGCTCAATGCGGTGCTGGATGGACAGATCCGGTTTGTGCCGGAGAACTGGAGCACCACCTATCGCCAGTGGCTGGAGAACATCCAGGACTGGTGCGTCTCCCGGCAGCTTTGGTGGGGTCACCAGATTCCGGCCTGGTATGACGAGGCCGGCACCATCTTCGTCGGTCATGATCAGGAAGAAGCGGTGGCCTGGGCCGCTGCTCAGGGCCTTCCCGCACCGCAGGGCGAACTGACTCGCGATCCGGACGTGCTCGATACCTGGTTCAGTTCAGCGCTGTGGCCCTTCTCGACCCTGGGCTGGCCCGGCGATAGCCCGGAGCGAGCCGCCGAATGGGCCGACTTCCAGCGCTTTGTACCCTCGTCGGTGATGGTCACCGGCTTCGACATCATCTTTTTCTGGGTCGCGCGGATGGTGATGGCGACCACCTATTTCGTCGGTCGCCAGCCCGACGGCAGCTATAGCCCCGAACGATCACAGCTGGCCCAGCGGATTCCCTTCGAGACGGTCTATATCAACGCCATCGTGCGTGATGCCGAAGGGCAGAAGATGAGCAAGTCCAAGGGCAATACGATTGATCCGCTGGACCTGATCGACGGCATCAGCCTGGACACGCTGGTCGCCAAATCCACCGCCTCGCTGCTGATCCCGCAGCTGAAGGAAAAGGTGGAAAAGCGAATCCGCCGCGATTATCCGGAGGGAATCACCCCGGTGGGCGCCGATGCGCTGCGCTTCACCTTTGCCGCGCTGGCCACCCACGGGCGCACCATCAATTTCGACATGCAGCGCTGCGAGGGCTACAAGAACTTCTGCAACAAGCTGTGGAATGCGGCGAGATTTGTTGCCATGAATCTGGAGGGCCTAGGGCCCGGGGCTCAGGGCCCAGGAGGATGTCGCGCGCTGCCGTCTGCGGAGAGTGCGGCCGAGCGCTGGATACTTGGGCGGCTGGTGCAGACCTGTGCCGAGTATCACCAGCATATCGCCGAGTACCGCTTTGATCTGGCCGCGCAGGCGGTTTATGCCTTTGTCTGGGACGAGTACTGCGACTGGTTCCTGGAGTTGGCCAAGCCGGCGATGCAGGGCGATGACGCCGCGCGCAAGGCGTCGACCACCCACACCCTGCTGCACGTACTCGAAGCGGTGCTGCGTCTGCTGCACCCGATCACGCCGTTCATCACCGAGGAGATCTGGCAGCATCTGAAGCCGCATTTCGGGGTCACCGAGGCGTTCCTCGGCGAGGCGCCGCAGCCCTATGCCGAGGCTGATCAGCCGCGTCCTGCCGTCGATGCCGATGCCGATGCCGATGTGCAGTGGCTGCAGGCCTGCCTTAGCGGAATCCGCAAGATCCGCGGCGAGATGAATCTGTCACCGGGCAAGCCGCTGGACCTGCTGCTGACTGGCGGCGGCAGCGTCGACCGCGAGCGCATCGAACACTATACCGACGCCTTCGCCCTGTTGGCCCGAATTCAAAGCCACGCCTGGCTGGAATCGGGCGTCGAACCGCCGGCTTCGGCGATGGCGCTGGTGGGCGAGTTGAAGCTGCTGGTCCCGCTGGCCGGTCTGATCGACGTGGACGCCGAATTGAAGCGGCTGGACAAGGAGATCGGCAAGGTTGCCGCTGATCTGGCCAAGGCCGAGGCCAAGCTGGCCAACCCCAAGTTCGTCGGCGGTGCGCCCGAGGCGGTAATCAACCAGGAACGTCAGCGAGTGAGCGAGTTTGGCGCACGCAAGGCGGAGTTGGAGGCGCAGCGGGGCAAGCTGGCGGCTGGCTAGCGAGCGGGCTGGCAGGCGAGTTTCCAAAGGCCCAGATACACGACCTATCCAGCCAGGCGAAATACCGGTCGCCTGCAGGCAGGCTCCTAAAAATGCGTCTGGGGCAGCGGCCACGGCGAATCATCCCGCCAGCCGCCGTGCTTTTCCCTGGCTACTGGAACTGGCTACTGGCACTCGCTTTCAAAACTCATCCAGATCGCCGCTGAGTTCCTTTTCCAGGTCGTCGGCGGCAATCAGCACATGCTCCACCGCGCTGATCAGCACGTCGCGCCTGGCGCTGGCCGGGACCCTCGCCTCGGCCAGCCAATAGCCGCGATCCCAGCTCCAGTTGCTCAGGGTTGATCGGGCGTTGGCGGCGATCAGCCGCGCGGCCAGTCCGGGATCGATGCTGGGGCTGCGCTGGGCGATGGCGTACACGGTACGCCAGTCCTTGCCGGCGAATCGGCTCACTGAACTCTCTACCAGAGCGACCTGGCTGCGGCCACCCTGCCACTGCCGCTGCACCCGCAGATTGCCGCTGTGGCGGAGCACTTCCGGATTGAGGCCGGCTTCGTGCAGTGCGCTAATCATTTCGGGATCGGGATTGGTGAAGCGCGGTGGGGTGGTCCAGTCGGCGGGCTTGGATTGCTCCAGCGAATCACCCGGTCGCCAGCGTTCACCCTTTTCCAGCGAGCGTTCCGGCTTGGGCAGCAGTTCCGGGTGATTGGGCAACGCCGGGCTGGGTGCTGGCGTCACCTTGGCCGCGGGGGGCAACACCGTGGCGGTCTGGGCCGCCGGCATCTGCTGCGCAGCATTTTCCAGCGCCGACTGCTGCGCCAGCCACAGGCGCGAGGAGATCAGCGCAACCACCAGCATGGCCGCCAGCGCCCATAGTGCCCACTGCCGGTGGCGGTGGGAGCGGGAGCGGTGGGTTCGGCGTCGGTGGCTGCTCATCGCTCGGTCAGTTCAACTCCGCCGGCAAGGTCAGGCTGTCGCCACGAGATATACCCAGCCGCTTGGCAACTCCGGCGTTGAGCTCAAGAATGTAGCGGGCCGCTGCCCCGCCGCCATCATAGGTGGGGCATTGGGAGGCGTTGCAGGGAGGTACGCCGAGCGCTTCCCCGACCAGCTTGGCGTTCTCGTCAAAATACAGAATATCCAGTGGAATCCGGCAGTTGCGCATCCAGAAGGTGCGCCTTGCCGAGTCGTTGTAGACAAAGAGCATGCCTGCATCAGGATCCATGCGGTCGCGAAACATCAGCCCCCGCGCCTGCTCTTCGGCGTCGTCGGCAATCTCGATGCGAAATCGCTCTCCCTTCAACTCGACGGTGGGCTCGGCGCCGGCGCAGCCGCCAAGGGTTAACATCGCGAGCGTAATTGCAGCGGACTTGAATAGCGGGTTGGACATCCGGCGAGGGTCCCGAGTCGATAAATCCCGATCCTAACCCAGTGGCTCCGCCGCAGGTACGCAGGAAGCGCACTTTCACAATCTGGCATCCTGCCGGTGACCCGAGCATGCTAATGCCCACCCGGCGTTTCGGATTCAACGATGACAGTTACCAGGCCAGCCAACCGGATCCCGCGCAATCTCTGGCTGGTCGGGTTGATCAGTCTATTCACCGACTGGTCCAGCCAGATGATCTTTCCGTTGCTGCCGTTGTTTCTGACCCAGTCGCTGGGTGCGGGTGCAGCGGTGGTGGGTCTGGTGGAAGGGGCGGCCGAGAGCGTGGCGGCGCTGCTCAAGCTGTGGTCAGGGGGGCTTTCGGACCGGATGGCCAGGCGCAAGCCCTTCGTGGTGGCGGGCTACGCGGCCTCCAGCCTGGCCAAGGCGCTGTTCGTGCTGGCCAATGGTTGGGCTACGGTGCTGCTGGCGCGAGTCGTTGAACGGATCGGCAAGGGGGTGCGCTCTGCGCCCAGAGATGCACTTGTGGCGGATACCGTGCCGGCCAGCGAGCGCGGAGGCGCCTACGGCTGGCAGCGGGCGATGGACGGTGCCGGCTCGATGCTGGGGGCACTCACTGCGCTGCTGCTGATCGGATTTTTTTCCTACAAGACGGTTTTCGCACTGGCATTGATTCCGGCGGTTGTCGCGCTCTTTCTCACCACTCGACTGCAGGAGCCAGCCGAAGCGTCTGCTCGTTCCGCTTCCCGGGCACTCAGTCTGCCCCGCCTTGACCGCGGCACCGCCGCCGCGGTGTGGGCCGCTGCCGCCTTTGCCTTCTCGCGCCTGAGCTTCGCCTTTCTGCTCCTGGCGGGGCTGGATCGCGGCGCGGGCGCCCAGGGGGTGCTGGCGGCCTACGCGCTATATCAGGCGGTCTACACGCTGAGCAGTCCACGCGCCGGCAAGGCTTCTGACCGCTGGGGCAGGCGGCCGGTGCTGCTGACGGGCTACGGGCTGCAGCTGCTGATGCTGCTGGTGCTGGCCGAGGGCAGTCTGTTGTCGGTGGTGATCGCGGGGATGATCTACGGCGTTTCCGAGGCGGCAGTGGACGGCACTCAGCGCGCCTGGATTGTCGATCACGCCGCGGGTGAAGGGCGCGGCGGTGCGCTGGGTTGGTATCACGCCGCGATCGCTGCCACCGCATTACCCGGCGCCTGGCTGCTGGGATTGATCTGGCAGGACCATGGCGCTCCCACCGCCTGCGCCCTGTCTGCCGCGCTGACCCTGATCGCGGCGCTGGCGCTGTGGCGGGTGCCGTCACCGCGGCAAAATCCCGGCTAATTGCCTCCGTTACGCGACCGGATTCAGCGGCCGAGGATCTGACGGAAGGTCAGATTGATCCGTTCGCGGTCAACGCCGCGTTCCTTGGGCAGGGCGTGCCGCCAATGTCGCTGGGTCTGCCCCGCCATCAGCAACAGGGACCCGTGGGCCAGGGTCAGCTGCAGCCGTTGACCGGTGCCTTGGTGCTTCAGACAGAAACGTCTGGGTGCCCCGAGGCTGATCGAGGCAATCAGTGGCTCGGGGCCCAACTCCGGCTCGTTGTCGGCGTGCCAGCCCATGCTGTCGTTGCCGTCCCTGTAGCGATTGACCAGCACGCCGTTGAAGCGCTGACCCAAGGTTTCCTGTAGCGAATCGGCAATTTGGCTGAGGACTGGGGTCCATGGATGGGGTTGATGTCGGGTTCCCGAATAGGCGTAGCTGGCGTCCGGGTCGCCGTGCCAACTCGATAGCCTGGGCGAGGTGATCGAGCGTCCGTAGATACGCACCTGGTGGGTGGACCAGGGAATCTCCGCGCGCAGCGCTGTCAGCCATTGGTCAGCCGCGACGGGCGTTTGCCAGGTGGCCAGATAGCCCAGGTCGCCGCCATCCAGGGTGATTCGTTCCAGGCCGTCAATCTGCGCCATCAACAGCAAAGATCACCTCGACCGGCGATGGGAAGGGGGTCGCCGGGGCCGGGCGTGGGCGACTTGCAGGGACTATACTTAGGATGTTGATTTGGAGAAGTGCTGATGGCCGACACCCCGCAACCGTCGATGTACAGCGCACTGGAGCGTCAGCGTGCGGCGCACCTGCAGGCGCCCTTTGATTATGCCGAAAGGGTCCGCTTGCTGAAGGCCCTGCGAGCCGCCGTGCGCTCCCGCAAGGAAGCATTCGCTGCGGCGATCTCGGCTGATTTCGGGCGTCGCTCCCGACACGAGACCATGATCGCCGAGGTGATGATGATCCTCGGCGACATCGATCACCATCTGCGCTTTTTGCGTCGCTGGATGCGCCCGCGTCCGGTCCCTGCCGATGCCCTGTTTCAACCCGGGCGCTGCGAGATTCGGCCCCAGGCACTGGGCGTGATCGGCGTGATTTCACCGTGGAATTATCCCGCGCAGCTGGCGCTGATGCCGATCACGGCGGCGCTGGCGGCCGGCAACCGGGTGATGCTCAAGCCCTCAGAGCTGACCCCGCGGACCTCGGAACTGCTGGCCGAGTTGATCCAGTCCTGCTTCCAGCCGACCGAGGTGGAATGCGTGCTGGGCGGTGCGGAGGTCGCTGCCGCCTTCTCGGCGCTGCCCTTCGATCACCTGGTGTTTACCGGTTCGACCGCTGTCGGTCGGGTGGTGATGCAGGCGGCGGCCCGCAATCTGACCCCGGTGACCCTGGAACTAGGTGGCAAGTCGCCGGCGCTGGTGGCCGAGAACTTCCCGATGGCCGAAGCGGTGGATCGCCTGGTGGCGGGCAAGTTCATGAATGCCGGGCAGACCTGCATCGCGCCGGACTATGTGCTGGTGCCGCAAGCGCAGCGGGAAAGCTTCGTGCGGACCATGATGGCCGAGATCGAACGTCGCTACCCCAGCCTGATGCAGTCGCCGGACTACACCACCATCGTCAGCGACCGCCACTACCAGCGTCTGCAAACCCTGGTCGAGGAAGCCGAACAAGGCGGCGCGCGGGTGTTCCGTGCCAATCCCGCGGGCGAACCGATCCCGGCGGAAAGTCGGGTATTCCCGCCCACCCTGCTGCTCGATACGCCGGCCGATTGCGGGCTGATGCGTGAGGAGATCTTCGGACCGGTGCTGCCGGTGCTTGGCTACACCAGCCTGGAAGGCGCCATCGCCCACATCAACGGTCAGGACCGACCATTGGCGCTCTATCTGTTTGACCGCGATCCGGCGCGCGCAGAAAAGGTGCTGGGGGCGACCATTTCCGGTGGCGTGTCGATCAACGACACCCTGTTCCATATTGCTCAGAGCGGCTTGCCCTTCGGCGGCGTGGGGCCTTCGGGGATTGGTCACTACCACGGACCCTACGGCTTCGATGCCCTGTCCAAGCTCAAGCCGGTGTTCAAACAGGCGCGCTGGCACAGCATGGGGCTGCTCAATCCACCCTATCGGCGTCTGGCCGATTTTCTGGCCGGCTTCCTGACCCGCTAGCGATAGTGCGTCGGCACAGACCGGTTATGCGTTTCCGCAGCCGCCGTTGTTCGGCGGCCGCGGAGACACGGTATGCAGCGATCAGTCCTTGCGCAGGCTGTCGCGGATCTCGGTGAGCAGCTTCACTTCGGCAGAGGGCTCCGGCGGCGCGGCCGGCGCGGCCTCTTCCTTGCGCTTCATGCTGTTGATCGCCTTGACCACCATGAAGATGGCGAAAGCGACGATCAGGAAATCAAAGGCGGCCTGTACGAACAAGCCGTACTGCAGCAGGACCGCCGGCGCGCTTTCGCTGCCGTCAGCAGCCACCTCCGCTGCCTTGAGTACGATTGCCTGATCGGAAAAATCAACGCCGCCCACCAGCAGCCCCAACAGCGGCATCACGATCCCCGACACCAGCGAGGAGACGATCTTGCCGAAGGCCGCGCCGATCACCACACCCACGGCAAGGTCGACCACATTGCCGCGCATCGCGAATTCCTTGAACTCCCCCATCATGCCCATGCTCATTCCCCAATGGCCAATGCCGATCCGTCTGGTCGGTGCGCTGGAGGTTAGCAGAGCCGGTCGTTGATCTGACGTGCATGGGGTCGCGCGATGTGGCGTGCGGGTCACGAATTGCCGGGTGCGCGTCGAAAATGGGGTAAGGTCACCCCGGGGGCAGGCAAAAGGGGTGGCGATGGCAGAGGGAATCCTGGGGTGGCGCGAGTGGGTCAGCTTGCCCGCATTGGGGGTGTCAGCGGTCAAGGCCAAGGTGGATACCGGGGCTCGCTCCTCGGCGCTGCATGTGTTGTGGCAGGAGCGCTTTGAGGCTGCCGGGCAGCCCTGGGTGAGGTTCGAAGTGGAGTCGATGGGTGCCGGAACCGAGCGGATTCGCTGCGAAGCTCCGGTAGAGGACGAACGTCCGGTCACCGATTCGGGCGGGCACACCATCCTCAGGCCGTTTATACGCACCGAATTGCTGGTCGGAGAGCGCCGCTATCCGATCGAGCTGAACCTGGTCGAGCGCCACCGAATGCGCTTTGCGATGTTGCTGGGGCGAACCGCGCTGGAGGGCAATTTTCTGGTCGATCCCGGACGCTCCTATGTGTCCGGCAGAACTCACGCGCCGCCCAGAAAGGCGCGCAAGCGGCTGGCGACCGGCTCCTGAGCGGCGCTGCTGGTGACCGCCGCGGTGGCGATGGCGTCGCTGTCGAGCGATCACGGAGCGCATCATTGGCTCTGTGCGATTTGACCCCTCGTTCATTCTTGTCGATCGATTTCAGGTTAATCTTGCGCCTCAACAAGGCACGTACCCCGAGTGCGTCGCCCGATCGCCAGGAGCGATCAACCACGCTGGTTCTCTATTCGAAATTTGCCTGGAGGCAATGACCTGATGCGCGCATCTCAGAGTTGGCTCTCGCTCGTTTTGCTGCTGCTCGCCGCCCCTGCTATCGCGGGCGGAATTGCGCACAACTTCAACGGTCGCTGGGGCGACATGGAGATCTACGACGCCGAGAGCACGCTCTCGTTCCGGGTCAATCTCCCGCGCCTGTCCGAGCGCGTCGCGCCCTGTTCCACCTTCTACATCCCGGCAGCGGTAATCGCCCTCAAGTCGGGCTTGATCAAGCCGGCGGTCACCGAGATCAGCCGGGCCCAGTCGGACATCCCGCCGACCCACTATTGGCCCAGCGCCTGGCGCGCGCAGAAACACAATCTGCGCAGCGCCGCGGAAAACTCGGTGCCCTGGTATCTGGCCGACATCACCAACAAGCGCGGCGCAGTCAAGCTCAAGGCGGATCTGGCCGCGCTCAAGTATGGCAATGCGGACATCAGCGGCGGCCTGGACGGATTCTGGCGCTCCAGCAGCCTGCGCATCTCCGGACTTGAGCAGGTGGACTTCCTGCGCAGCGTGCGCGAAGGAAGGGTCGGTCTGAATCGGCAGCAAACCCAGGTGTTGCTGGACTCGCTGCGGCTGATGAGCGAGGGCGAGCACGTGCTCTACGGCAAGACCGGTTCCTGCGTACGCGGCGAGGATGATCTCTACGGATTGTTCGTCGGATTCGTCGAGCAGGCGGGCAAGCCGCGGGCCTATTTCTCGCTCACCGTGGACGGCACTTCGGTCGCCGATGTGGCCACGGTGAGACGGCAGATCGTGATCAACAGCCTGATCGAACTGGGGTTCTGGCCCGCTCCGCCGGAGCCGGTGACCACCCTGGTTGCCGACAGTGGCGAACTCTCTGGAACGGCACCGGTGACTGACGCCGGCGTCGTTGTGGCTGCGCCGACGGACACCGCCGAAAGTGCCCCGGCGGCACCGATGGCCGAACCCGCAGCGGTCACCCCGATCGCCGAAGGCGAGCCGCAGCCCGCACCAGTCGCCCCGGTGGTCGAGGGCGATTGATCCACCGCGGCGCGATTCCCGATCGCCTGCCCAAGGACCCTCTGTACAAGTCGCGTGAGCCGCGTTGTGACCCAGCTCGTTCGCAGCAAGTCGTCGTTTCGGCAAACCCCAGTCGTTCTACCGCACGAAAAACGCAACGCCGCTGTGGGCGATCTGGGCCGCAACCCTTCGGGACGGGGCTCCATTTCTGGATAGGAAATGGGGCCACCAGCGGCGTCAGTCACCTCGCCCTTAAGCGCAGGCCATGACCTTCAGCGCCTTCCTGCCTGGCGACCCGCGTCGCGGCCAAGGGACTTGTTCAGAGGGTCCTTAACGGTCAGCCAATTCCTTCTTAACGGCAATTTAAGTCGCCGCTCGGCATCATGCGGACCGTGTAGTCCTGCATGGCACTCCGAAATCGTCAGCGCAGATTGCAGTAATCGGGGCAACTTACGGCCCAAGCGAGGTGGATTCCCCCAACGCCATCCCGCTTGGGCCTTTCTTTTTGTGGCGATCGTGCATCGCCGGCATAAACGCAGGAAGCAGGAAACTGCTTTCGGTGATACTTGTGATCGGGGCGGTGGCCCCCATCAGCTCAATCTGAGGCAGCATCAGTAACTGCCGCGACCATCAGCAGCGAGTGTTGAAGCCTATGCGCGTTCTGGTAATTGAAGACAATCCTGATATCGCGGCCAACATCGGCGATTTTCTGGAAGATCGTGGTCACGTTGTCGATTTCGGTGCCGATGGTGTGACCGGGCTGCATCTGGCGGTAGTCAATGACTACGACGTGCTGGTGCTGGATCTGATGCTGCCGGGCATGGACGGGCTGGAGCTTTGTCGCAAGCTGCGTCAGGAAGCGCGCAAGCACACCCCGGTGCTGATGCTGACCGCGCGCGACAGCCTCCATCAGAAGCTGGCCGGCTTTGAAACCGGTGCAGATGACTACATGGTCAAACCCTTCGCGCTGCAGGAGCTGGAGGCGCGACTGCAGGTGCTGGTCCGACGCAGCAAGCCGCAGCAGGCGCGGATCCTGCACGTGGCCGATCTAAGCTTCAACCTCGATACCCTGGTGGTCACCCGCCAGGAAAAGGCGATCCAGCTCAACCCGATTGCGCTGAAGATCCTTCAGTGTCTGATGGAGGCCAGTCCCTCGGTGGTGACCCGCCAGGAACTGGAGATGCGCGTGTGGGGTGAGGAACTGCCCGACAGCGATTCGCTGCGAGTGCATATCCACACCCTGCGCTCGGCCATCGACAAGCCCTTCGACGTTTCCCTGCTGCAGACCCGTCACGGCATTGGCTACCGCCTCGTCGACCCCCAAGCGGCATCGTAGACGCCTACGCAGCCGAATCATCATTTCATCGCTGCTGCTGGGCTCGCTGCTGGCGATCCTGTTTGCAGTGGCGGTGCTGGTGCTGCGCGACTGGCTGGAAAACCGCCTGATCGATGACACCCTCAGCCGAGAGCTGGCCAACTACGCGCAGCAGTTTCGCGCCGATCCTACCAACGATCTGGGGACCTATTCCAAGATCGAGGGCTACGTCATCAGCAAGCGCAATTTCGGCAACGTGCAGCTGGAGTGGCGCTATCTGGACAACGGCGTTCATCGGATCGTCGAAAACGGCAGCCACGAAGGGCACGCTGCCTACAAGCTGGCGGTGCTCAAGGACGACGACTACTGGTTTTTTCTGCGCTACGACGTGACCCAGGAGGAGCAGGGGCGGATCGCGCTGTCGATCGCGCTGGTGGTCACCGTGGTGGTGTTCTCCGGACTGGCCTGGCTGCTGGGGGTGTGGTCATCGTCGCGGGTGATGGCGCCGGTGTCGGAGCTGGCGCAGCGGATCGAGCAGCTCGGCAGTCGCGGCGAGACCGAGGCGCTAGCCGGTCATTTTGCCGACGATGAAGTGGGTCAGGTGGCCAGCGCGCTGGATGACTACGCATTGCGGCTCACTCAGCTGGTTGCGCGCGACCGCGAGTTCAATTCCGACGTCAGCCACGAGCTGCGCACGCCGCTGGCGGTGATTCTGTCCACCGTGGAACTGCTGCTGGCGATGCCCGACCTCAGCGACCGGGCGCGTGACCGCCTGCGTCGGATCGAGCGTGCGGCGAAGCAATCAACCGAACTCACCACCGCGCTGCTGCACCTGTCCCGCGGCGAACGTCAGGCACCCTCGGAAGGTGAAACCACCGAGGTCGGCAAGGTGCTCGACCAGTTGCTGGAGACCCATCGTTCGCAGCTGGGGCGCAAGCCGCTGACCCTGGAGCTGATCAAGGAGGCCGAAGTCCAGGTGGATGCGCCGCAGTCGGTCATTGCAGTGGCGGTGGGCAACCTCTTGGGCAACGCAATCAAGTACACCAGCGAAGGAGTGGTGCGGGTCCGGCTGGAGGCCGATCGGGTGCTGGTCGAAGACACCGGGCCGGGAATCAGCCAGCACGAAGCCGACCGCCTGTTCGAGCGTAATTATCGCGGCGTGGGCGCTACCGGGTCGGGTGCCGGCCTGGGGTTGGCCATCGTCTCCCGGCTGTGCGATCTGTACGGCTGGCGGGCCTCGATGGAGCCGCGCGAAGGCGGTGGCGCAAGGGCAATGCTGGACTTCTCGCCGCCGCCGTGAGCGAACGCGGGTCAGCGTGAGCCGGCTTTCAGCCGGTCTGGCGACGGCGGGCCGGCCGAGTTGCGCGCTTCGGCCGCCGGGTCGAGATCCCATAGCCCATCCACAGCGCAAGAGCTGCACCGCCGACAAAGCACGCCAATTCCAGCCAGCCCACCCGGGCGCGACTGACCGCGAACGCCATTTCCGGGCCGATGTCAAAGATCCAGGGCCATAGTCCCTTGCCCAGATGCGCAGCCACAATCGCGGCGCCGATCAGGAAACTCGCCTGAGCCAGCGCAATCAGATAGCCACCGAGGCCCAGCAGGGCCCGCCACCAGCCGGCCGGATGCTGGTTGAACATGAGCAGCCAGGTCAGCGGCAGCGGCACCAGCAGGGCCAACCAGGGACCTCGATCGCCCAGCAGCAGCGCCAGCAGCGCCCATAATCCGCCCAGCGCATTGCCGGCCAGAATCACCGCGACGATTCCCAGAACCCAATTGAGCACGCGATCTTCCCCGAATCAGACAACTGCCGCATGCGTGGAGGCCGCCGTCCTGTGGCGATCTTCGATCATGCGCATGGCGGACAATGACACATTCCGGGTGAACAGTGGCGGAGTGGGCGAGGTGGGCCAGCGCGCCGCTCCGATCGCGCGGCCCAACCCGGATATTTCACCAGTCGTCGCGCGACTGCCCAAAGGTCTGTCGTACCGCGATCTACTCTCTCCGATCGGCTCGAGGTCGTGTTCAATTACGCCCTCGCCAATTCCGCTCCGCCGGCCGCAGCTTGGCGCCTCTGCGATACCCGCGCGACGAACAGTGATGAGCTATCCCGGCTGGTCGCTGCTGCGCTGCCAGTTGGCCAGACCGCCGCCGATGATTTGCTCGACGCCATGACCAACCCCCGCGGAGAAGTCGCTGTGACGAGCATGCGACGCCGGGAGCAGGCGGTTCCAGCCGTCGCGGCCATGGGTCTTGACCCAGTAGAGCGCAACGTCGGCCAACTCCATGGCCATGGCCCAATCGGCGATATCGCTGCGGTCCGCCATCGCCGGATAAGGGCAAACCCCCATCGACACGCTCATCGCCACGCGCTCGACTTCATTGGCCCGAAAGTCGGCCCGGCGCACCGCCTTGACCACTCTTTCGGCAAAGCGCTCTGGTGAGCCGACCGCCGATTCCGGAACCAGCAGCAGGAACTCCTCGCCGCCCCAGCGAAAGGCGTGCCCCTGGTCTCCCGCCAGCCGCAGCATCAGTTGCGAGAACTGCTTGAGGATGTCGTCGCCGACCAGATGGCCGAGGCGGTCATTGATCGCCTTGAAATGGTCCAGATCCATCAGGAAAAGCCACAGGCGCTCCTGGTCGGTTTCGCCGAGCAGACTTCGGCGCCGCCAGTCGGCGAGGAACTTGGCCAGAAAGCGACGATTCTTCAGGCCGGTGAGGCCATCGGTGAAACTTTCCTGGGCCAGGGCCTGGTTGGCATTGCGCAATCGCTCATTGGCCCGGCGCAGTTCCTCGGTGCGCTGGTCAACAACCCGTTGCAGGCGCTGCTCCCGACTCAGGCTGCGGATCCGCAGCAGGTAGGTCAATCCAGCCAGGCTCGCCAGCGCCAGCACTCCTGCCAGCAGCCTGAACCACAGGGTCTCGCTGGGCCAGGCGGGGACCACAATACGGGTTGGACTGGCCTTGACGAAGCGGTCGGTGGCGCCACCCTGGGCCGACAGCTCGAACTGATAATGCCCCGGCGCCAGATTGGTGTAGCGAACGCTGCGCTGATCAGTCAGTGATTGCCAGTCGCTTTCATAGCCGACCATGCGGTAGCGGAAACGGACCGATTCGGGGTCGCGAAAAGCCAACGCCGTGTACTCGATGGTAATGTCGCGCAGCCCCCGGGGCAGCTCCATAGACGCACTACCCGGCCACTGTTGGCCGCCCTCGGCGATGATTCGCTCGACCATGACGCGATCGGGTTGTTGCGGCGCCTCCACGTCTTCGGGGTCGACCCGCACCAGTCCATTGAGGCTGGGAAACCAGAGCTTCCCGCGCCAGTAAAGTCCGCGACTGGTGGCGCCCGCATTGCAGCAGCGCAGGCGCTGGCCGCCGCGGGCGTTGCGACCCTCATTGAGTACCGGTTCCGGACTCACCCGCCCACCGTTGAGCAGGAAGTTCTCGATCTGGGCGACGCTGAGCCTGTAGACCCCGCGAGGGCTGCTGACCCACAGGTAGCTGCTGTCGGCCTGCAGGTTGGCCACCGAGTTCCAGGGCAGTCCCTGCGCCCCGCCCAGGGTGCTGTAGCCGGTCAGGTCGCGAATGTAGATGCCGTCGTTGAAGGTGCCAATGACCAGCTTGCCACCGGCCATCGGCAGCAGTGCGGTGACCAGGGCGGCATCCAGCCCAGAGCCGGTGCGGATGTGCTTGAACTGACCTTCGAGGCCGGCGTACAGGCCTTGTTCGGTGCCCACGTAGAGCTGTTCCTCGAACTGCACCAGACTGCGCACCGCGGCGACTGACAGACCCTCGTTGCTCCCGTAGCGCTTGAATAGCCCGTTGCTCTGCAGATAGAGCCCGTCGCTGGTGCCGATCCAGTAGGTGCTCGGGTTGATCTCCAGGACCGCATTGATCTGCAGTCCGCTCAGCGGGCTCCACAAGGCCGGCTCGTCCAGCGTTGTCCCGTTCCACCGCGCCATACCTGCTCGGGTGCCGATCCAGGCGCCGCCGGTGCTGGGGAAAAACAGGTTGTAAACGGCGCTGTTGCGCAGTGATTGCGTTGAAATCACCTCCACGGCCTGATCTTGCGCATCCAGCTGCCAGACGCCGGTCGCGGTCCCCAGCCAGACCCGCTGATCGGGTCCGCGTGCCACGCTCCACACGAAGGGATCGCTCAGGCCACGCTGCGGACCAATCCGCGCGGCCCAGCCATTCCACCAGCGTGACAGGCCGGTGGTGTAGCTGCCGATCCACAGGTCGCCCTGAGGGTCTTCGAAAATGCTTGCAATCCAGGCGCGCACGCTGTCGTGTTCGGTCAGCGCCCATTCCAGGCCGCGCTCAGCGTTGTAGCGCATCAGCCCGTCAATCAGGCCGATCCACAGATTGCCGTCACGATCAGCGTGGAGCGCCTCGATGGATGCCTCCGCCAGCGGTGCAGCCCAGGCTGGTTGGCGCAATTTGCCATCGACGAATTCGAACAAGCCGCGGGAGCTGCCGACATACATCCGGCCTGCGCGGGAGGCGAGGTGGGTGAATCGCAATTGGCCCAAGTTACGATCTGCCGGAACCGCCGCAGCCATCCCCCCGCTGACTTCGTAGACTGCGCCATCGCTGCCGGCATAGATCCGGCTGCCGACGCTGAGCAGCGCATAGACCTTTGAATCTGCCAGGCCCAGGCGGGTCGCGTGACCCTTGCTGTAGCCGAACACCCCGCGGTCGGTGCCGATCAGTACGCTGCCGCCCGGTGCCATGGCAAATCCGTGGACTTGACCAACATTGGCGCCCAGCCCTTCAACCGGGTGCAGGCCCGCCTGGTCCAAAAGAGCGGCGCCGTGCGGTGTACCCAGCCAGAGGTCGCCCTGATCGTCGCGCCATACCCGATCGGTGATCGAAGGCTGGTAGCCGTTCAGATCAGACGCGCCGTAGCTGGTGAAGCGGAGTCCGTCGAAGCGTGCCAGGCCGCCCTGGGTACTCATCCACAGATATCCCATCCGGTCATGGGCGATGGAGGTCACCGAGACCTGCGGCAGACCATCGGGAAAGCCCCAATGGTCGATCACGTATTCATCCGGGGCGCGCTGGAGGTCGAGTGCCCAGCAGTGACTGGCCCAGGCCGTCAGCGCTAGCGCGAGCGGCCGCACCCAGCGGGCGAGGGAGGTCCGCGAGGTCAAACGGGACTTCAACACGGTATTGCCCAAAACATATAGCCTTCGGTCCGGCGTGAAGAATGATCCTGTGCGCTGTTTTGCCTTGGCACCACGACTTCGCCCCACGCGCATGGGAGATTCGCAGGCCTTGCATGGTATCGTCGCGCCCCCATCACACAAGCGTTGCTGATCACCGCAGCGCCTGGAACAGATCCATGTACAGTTCTACCAGTGAACCCTTCTCCCTGAACCGTGATTGTCATGCGGTGATGGTTCCCGGCGGCGAGGAAGTCAAACTCCCCGCAGGTTCGATTGGATACATTACCCAATCATTGGGAGGCAGCTTCACCATCTATCTGGACGGTAATCTGTTTCGGATCGCCGGTAGTGATGCGGACGCGCTCGGCAAGCCGGTCCCCGAGCCACCCACGCTGCCGGAGGATGCCACCGAGGCGGATGTCGAAGATCTGGTCTGGCAGCAGATGCGCACCTGTTTCGACCCCGAGATCCCGGTCAACATTGTCGATCTGGGTTTGATCTACGAATGCGTGATCTCCGGTGATCGCGACCAGGGTCGTCAGGTCGCGGTGAAGATGACCCTGACCGCGCCGGGTTGCGGGATGGGCGAGATCCTGGTCAGCGATGTGCGTGAGAAGATCGAGGCGATTCCCACCATCGCCGAGGCCGACGTCGAGCTGGTATTCGATCCGCCCTGGAACTCCACCATGATGACCGAGGCCGCACGGCTGGAAACGGGGATGATGTACTAAGAGCAGGGTATAGGGCCCAGGGCACAGGAGCCATGGGCTTCGCCGCCGCCGTTGCTGCCTAGGCCCTGAGCCCTCTTCGCGCCTGCTCTAAGCTAGAATGATCGCCCGCTCTTTCCCGGCCTAGGCGTGAATGGGTTTTGAGGCCTATCTGGTACTGGCCGTTGTCATTGCGGCGGTCATTGCCTTCATCAGCGAACGATTTCCAGTGGAGGGCGTGGCGCTGGCGTCCCTGCTGGCGTTGCTGGTTGGCGGGGTGCTCACGGTCGATCAGGGCTTCAAGGGCTTCGCCAATGAGGCAGTCATTACGGTGGCAGCGATGTTCGTGCTGTCTGCCGGACTCCAGCGCAGCGGAGCGCTCAATACCCTCGCGCGCTGGCTGGTGATCTATGGAACATCGCCGGCCAGACTGCTGTTGCTGGTGGTTCTGGCGGGCGGACTGTCCAGCGGCATTGTCAACAATACTGCGATTGTCGCGGTCTTCATTCCCTTGGTGCTGGCCGCTGCCCAGAGCAACAAGCTATCGCCCTCCAAGCTGCTGATCCCGCTGTCCTACGCCAGCCAGTTGGGTGGGGTGTGCACCCTGTTGGGCACCTCCACCAACCTGCTGGTGGCCTCGATTGCGATCGGCGCGGGCGTGGGTCAGATGGGCGTGTTCGCACCCACCCCCTACGGTCTGATCGTGTTTGCGGTGGGCGGGCTGTACCTGATGTTGATCAGTCCCTGGCTGCTGCCGGCCACCCGCGTGACCGAACTGACCGAGACCTACAGTCTGGGCGACTACATCAGCGAGCTGCGGGTGGACGCCGGCAGTCCGCTGGTCGGACGGCGCATCCGGGTCCAGGAGTGGGAGAGCGAAAGCGGAATTACCGTGCTCGAAGTCATCCGTGACAAGGGCAAGCTGTTCTCGCCGCTGGACGTGACCGTGCGCCCCGACGACGTCTTGCTGGTCAAGGGCAAGGTCGAGAGCCTGATGGGCTTCCGGGATCGCTACAAGCTGATGATTGCGCCCGACTTCTCGCTCAGCGATGAAGAGCTGGTGGGCAACAACATCGTCCTGGTCGAGGCCCTGGTCGCACCCAGTTCGCGCTTTGCCGGCGAGACCCTGGCCTCGCTGGACTTTTATCGCCACTACAACACCCTGGTGCTGGCGATCCAGCGTCGCGGGCAGGTGCTGCGCGACAAGCTCAAGGAAGTCACCCTGACCTTCGGTGACTCGCTGCTGCTGCTCGCTCGCCAGGAGGACCTTCCACAGCTGCGTCGCAGCCAGGACCTGATCATGCTCGAACGCGGTGAGCGCATGCGCACGCCGAAGCGCGCCCGAATGGCGCTGATCATCATGACTCTGGTGGTGGGGCTTGCTGCGTTCAAGGTGCTGCCGATCATCGTGACCGCGCTGTTGGGGGTGATGGCGATGCTGCTGGCGCGCTGCCTGACCATTGACGAGGCTTATCTGGCGGTGGAGTGGCGGGTAATCCTGCTGCTGGCCTGCATGATTCCGCTGGGTACCGCGATGCAGGACACCGGTCTGGCGCGCTGGGTTTCGGACAACGTGATCGGCGTGGTCTCGCCGCTGGGCGCAGTCGCCACCCTGAGTGCGGTGTATCTGCTCACCGCGATCCTGACCGAGCTGATGTCGAACAACGCGGCCGCGGTGCTGATGGCGCCGATTGCGATCACCAGCGCGCGCACCATGGACGCCGACCCGCTGCCCTTCCTGCTGGCGGTTATGTTCGCCGCCTCCACCGCCTTCTCGACCCCGCTGGGCTACCAGACCAACACCATGGTCTACAACACCGGCGGCTATCGCTTCCGCGACTTTCTGCAGGTCGGTCTGCCGCTGAACTTCCTGCTCTGGATCATGGCGACCATTGTGATCCCGCTGATCTGGCCGCTGTAGACGGTCACCAAAGCAGGCTGGAGCGTTCGCGCGAATCAGGTGGGCGAGGCGCTATTCCAGGCCCAGCGCGACGAATCGGTATGGCGGATAGGGCGCGCTCAGTTCCAGCACCAGATCCGCCTCTGCGCCGTCCGGGAGGGTTTCAGCCTGAGCGCGGAGTCGGTCAATCTGTGCGCGTGAAACCAGTAGTGCGAGCTTGGCCCAGCAGCGCTCGTCGTCAAAGACTGCGGTCGCGAAATCCAGACAAAGATCACTCAATCTGTCGATCAGCTGCTGCTGGCAGCGCCTGCGCTCGGCGTGCAGGACTCGCTGCAGGGTCTGGCCGAGGTGGATTCGTTCAGACGCGGTGGGCGTCCTCCCGGCCGCGAGGTACTGACGGCAGAGCTCTCTGAGCTCGCTGCAGTTTTCAAAAAAGTGGCTGTACAGGTTCTCACCACGCCAGCTTAGCCTGACCGTGAACTCCACTCTATCGGCTATCGCATCCAGCCGTGCGCACAGCCGATTGCGCAAGGGCAGCAGCTCCTTGCGCAGCGTCTCTTCGTCCGGAGCCACCATTCCAAATGACATGGGCAGAACGTCCGCGGATGCGGTCAGCTGCTGCAGCAGCGCCTGGAAGTCCGCCAGGTTGGTCTGGCCCGGGAGCACATGGGCGATGCTGCAGTCGCTTACGATCACCCGAAAATCGGCGACTTCCACAGCACGAACCGGATTGCCGAATAGTCCGGTCAGTGAGGGCGAATCGTCGAGCCCTCTGCGGTTGATGCCATACAGAATCAACGCCATCGGACGTCGCTGCCGCGGGCGGTCTGCGCCGCTGCGAAGTCGATCTTTCTTTCGACCAGAAACCTGATCGACTCGGCGACGCCGGCCGGGCGTTTAACACGATCCCCGCAGTTCTTCGAAGCGATACCGTCAGACCGTCCGGAGCCGGCGCAGTACAGTGCTGGATGAGCGACCGAAGCCACCGAACTATTCGCGATCAGCCGCCGCTGCGGCGAGCAGGATGAATTCCGCGTACTGCTGGAAGCTTTCTCGGGTGGCGCCGGAAACTTGTGCCTCGACCTGGACCAGCTCAATGCTGTCCAGCGAAATCTCCGCGAAGGCGTCGATGACCACGCCATGGTCCAGCGAGTAGCTGACGATTTCCTTCAGTCTCATCGGCGGCGCCTGTGCTCGCTGTCAGGTGGCCAGTCAGAAATAATCCAACACACTGTACAATATACTTACACAAGTCAGGCTGGCCGAGCCGACGGCATGATCTTCAATGCAGGTCGACAGCGGCAGCGGGAACGCCCACAATCGCGGCTTGGTCGATTGCGGCGGGCATGAACCAAGGGGTTCGTTCACGCTGGCAACCATCGAATACCTACTGGGGGGGGTATGAGGGAATTCGCAGGGGTGATGACAACTTCAGCCAATCGGTGGCAATTCCGACCCGAGGCTGAAAGCTTGGACTTCCGAAAGGCAATCGGTCGCTGTCCCGCTGCCAGCCGGTCTGGAACGATCTGGTGATCCGATGGCTTCGTTCGAAACGATCGTGCCCCATGGGCACACGAACGTGATGACAAACGATGGCTTGCTGAATACCGAGCAGGCGCAGATCAAAGTGATCTTCGTCGATGACGATCGTGCGCTGGTCGGACTGGCTGCCGAGTTCTGCAAGTCGCACGGGATTGATGTGATCTGGGCCGGAGACGCTGCGGTGCTGGAAGAACTCCTGGCTGCGCGTACGGTGGATCTGATTCTGCTCGACGTGGGACTACCGGGGGAAGACGGCTTCAGTATCTGTCGCCGACTGCGGGTGACGCGACCTGGTCTGCCGATCATCGTCGTGTCCGGGCGCACCGACGACATGGACCGGATCCTGGGTCTGGAATTGGGCGCCGACGATTACATCACCAAGCCTTTCGTACCCAGAGAGCTGGTTGCACGAATTCGCTCGCTCCATCGGCGCAGCCAGCTGCACACCATGGCGCCAGCGCAGGCGGCAACTGAGTGCGTGCCATTCGGGCAGTTTGAACTTGATCTGGGGCGGCGTGAGCTGCGTCGCCAGGGCGAACCACAGCCGCTCACCAATGCTGAGTATGATCTGCTGGCAGTCCTTTGCCAGAATCCGGGCCAGGCGCTGAGCCGCGCCGAGATTCTCAATCTGATCGAAGACGGCGGCGAATCCACCGCGTCTGAACGCGGGATCGACGTCACCATCGTCAAATTGCGCAAGCTGATCGAGGACGAACCCAAATCACCCAAGTACATCAAGACCGTTTGGGGGATTGGCTACATCTTCACCCCGTGAAGGCGCAGGCGCCCGCCACCTACAGTAGCGCCGAGCTGCTGCGCAGCCTTGGCCACGACGTCCGTGGGCATCTGGCCAGGCTGCATCTGCGGCTGAGTCTGTTCAAACTGCCGCAGGCCACCCTGCAGGAAGCGCTGGACGAGCTGGCCAACATCGATATTTGCGTGCGCAGCCACCTCGATCTGGTGCGCGAGGCCCCGCAGCGGGAACCCACAGCTCTGCCCATCCGGGATCTGGCGCAGCAGCTTCTGGCCGAGCTTCCGGATGGGGATCGGGTGGTCCTGGATCCGTCCCTGAAACTGGAAGTACGGAGCTGGCCAGAGCTGTTGCAAGGCGTGTTGCGGGCGATTGTTTGCAATGCCCTGACCCACGGCAAGCCACCGGTTAGCCTGCATGCGGAACAGTGCGTAGACAGCTGGCGCCTGAGCGTGGTTGATCACGGTAATGGTTTCGTTCGCCCCAGGGCCGATGAGCAAAGTGCGAGATCACCACTGGCCAGCGGGGTTGGGCTGCTTGCTGCTGACCATCTGGCGAGACTGTTGGGCGGAACGATTGAGGTCCGTTGCGAGGTCGGGATTTGCACGGTCAGCTTGCATTGTCCGAACCAGCCCAAGCCCGTTTGAGTTGGTGAAGGCACTGGACTTAGTTACTAAAATATATTAAAAAGTATGTCAGCTTGGGTTGATCAAGCGCCGTGCGCCAGCCACGCGGGCTACACATGCAGTTCGGTTCGCCAGAATGCTTCGTTTCCGCCTCATCGGTAGCAAACATTGCTGCAGACGGGAAGCAGTCTGGTGGGAACCCCCGGCCAGCCCAGGAAGCCTTCGGGTCGCATCGATTTCTGGACCAGATCCCGGCAGCGGCGGTTCTGATTGATCAGCGGGGGCGGATCGTCGCCAGCAATCGATCACTGAACGATTACCTCGATTACAGCCCCGGCGAGCTCTACGCAGCCCCGCTGTCGATACTGGGCCCCGATGCCGCGCGCTTGCTCGGCAGTATCAAAGAGATTGATGGTGGTCAGTCCCCTCGGCTGGTACGACTGCAGTCCCGGCGCGGTGAAATGCGCGCCTGTCTGGCCAATGCCTGCTGGTGGAGCGG
This sequence comes from Lysobacterales bacterium, assembly GCA_020442775.1. Taxonomy (GTDB): domain Bacteria; phylum Pseudomonadota; class Gammaproteobacteria; order Xanthomonadales; family SZUA-5; genus SZUA-5. Next base: position 36,430 of record JAGRJL010000025.1, read on the forward strand.
TGATCCCGAGGGTGCGCGGCTAATGTGCGCGCTGGATTGCCGCGATCAGGTCGCCAGCGAGCAGATTCTCGGCAGGATCGCCTATATCGACGGCCTCACCGGGCTTCCCAATCGCGCGGCATTCCTTCGTCAGCTGCAATCGCGCTGTGAAGCCATATCGGCTGGCGAGGGCGCATTCGCGGTGGCCCGCGTGGACCTGGACCGCTTTCGTCTGGTCAACGATACGCACGGTCATCACACCGGCGATGGCTTGCTGGAGCGGATCGCGAAGCAGTTGCGCGAAAGCGTCAACGCTGAAGCGTTCGTTGCCCGGATGGGCGGCGATGAGTTCGCTCTGCTGATGGATGACCGAGGCTCAGAGCGCGAGTTGCGTGACCGTCTGGAGCGGCTGTCGCAGGCGTTGACCGGCCCCTTCGATCTGGAACAGCGGCGAATCTATCTGACTGCCAGCGTCGGACTGGTTCGAGTGAGCGACAACGAGCGGAGCGCTCAAGAGATCCTGAACAACGCCGAGTCTGCATTGTTCAGGGCCAAGGACGAGGGGCGCAACCGGGTCACCGTGTTTGCTCCGGCCCTGCAGGAACAGGCGCGCTCCCGGCTGATCGTCTTCAGCGCTCTCCAGCGTGCGTTGCGCGACAGCGAACTGGAGATCCATCTGCAGCCGATAGTGGAAGGGCGCAGCCAGGCACTGGTGACGATGGAGGCGCTGGTGCGCTGGCCCGACTGCTATGAGGGTGCCTGTCAGCCGTCGCAGTTCATCCCCATTTCCGAAGAGCTGGGGATCGCGCCGGAGCTTGATCGTCTGGTGATCGAGGAATCCGCGCGCTGGCTCGCCTACCTTCGCGAGGCACATCCGGCCTTGCGCGGCGTGCCGATCAACATCAACGTGTCGGCGGTAACCCTGCGCAATGAGGCCATTGTTGATCTGCTGGCCGCAGCCAGACAGCAATATGGATTGGAGCCAGAGGCGCTGCGGGTGGAGATCACCGAGACCGCACTGCTTTCAGACTCCGAGCATGTCCAGAACGTCTTGTGCAATCTGGCAAGGAGCGGAACCCCGCTGGTGCTCGATGACTTTGGCACCGGTTACTCGTCCTTGCGCCACGTCTATGACCTGCCGATCTGTGCGCTGAAGATCGACAAATATTTCGTGCACAGGGCCCTGCGTGATCCGCGCAGTCTGGCGCTGGTCAGCACCATCCTCTCGCTGGCCAGGGCCTTGGGCATCTCCACCACCGCGGAGGGGATTGAAACCGAGCGGCAGCGCTCGACGCTGGTGCGACTGGGTTGCGAGAACCTGCAGGGATATCTGTTTGCCAAGCCGATGCCACCGGCTGAGCTGCCTGCATGGGTGGAGCGGATGGCGGCGACCTTGGATGCGACCGGCGATGGATAATCCTCCCCCGGGCGCCAACCGCACATCGATCGACTCGACGCCGGACGGTGGCCGGTCCTGGTCCAGCAGCCTGAGCCTTGGAGAGCTGGCGCAGTTGGCGAAGATCGAACGGCTGGAGCAGGCCAACGCCAGACTGGAGCGCGAGTTGCGCCAGCTTCGATCAGCGCTGGCGACCGCTGAAAGCGAAGTTGGCAGCCTGCGGCGTTCCCAGGCAGCAGTGGATTCGGTGCTTGAGCAGGAGCGCGCATTCAGAATGGATCTGCAGGAGGAGTTGGCGGAATCTCGCGCGGCACTCGCCAGGCAGCAGAGTGACCCGCTGCGCGCGGATCAGTGGGAAAATCCCGCAACGCTGATCAGAGCGGAGCTGGCGCCAGCCAATCAGGCGGAGTCTGCCGATTCGGGAAGCCTGTCGACCGGTTCGCAGGGTGTCAGACGACATGGTGGTTGACCCTTCAATCTGCGCTGGCAGCTCCGGGTTGCCCGTGGCGATGACATGAACGGGGAAATGTCCGCCGATATCCACCCGATACCGGCGGCAAGGGTTGAGCGCGTCAGTCTGCTGGAATCCGAAGATGCGCTGATCGTGGTGGACACCCATAGCCGCATCCATGCGATCAGCGACGGGCTGTGCCAACGGCTGGGGCTCACCGTCGCCACCTTTCAGGGCAAGTCCCTGGACCAGATCGAGCGCCAGTGGCGCAAGGTCGCGATACTCAGCCGGATCGATTCCGGCAGTGAATCGGTGCAGGGCGGTTTCCTCTGGCCCAGCGAGCTTTCGGCGTTTCGCGTATTGCCCCGCATTGATGTACTGCTGCAGGGCAGCACGCCGGGCTTGCCGCAGACCCTGACTTGCGATCACGCAGGGCAGATCAAGGGCGCATCCGCGAGCCTGCTCAGCCGACCGGGCGGGGGGCTGCTGCTGGGCAGGCTGAAGATCTTCGACCTGCTGCCGTCGGCGACAAAGAAGTTAGGGAACCTGATTCGGGATAGTGCCCAGCGTCAGGGAGTGCCCAGCACGATGGGTCTGCAAGTGCCAAACATGGGCTTGTTCAGGCTGCTGTCGCTGGCATATGACGAATGGGTGGAGCTGAGCTTCCTTCGGCCGCAGTCCGATGTGCTCTCGCTGAGCGAACTGGTCCGCCATCCAGTGTTCTCTCGCACCATCGACATGATGGAGGACGCCGTCTCGGTACACGATCTGGACGGTGCCACGGTGGAGATCAACCAGGCTGGCTTCGCGCTACTCGATGCCGAACCCTCTGCGGCGGGTGTGCCGCAGCTGGTCGAAGCGATCCATCCCGAGGATCGTTCGGTGTTCGCAGGCGCGCTGGCAGCGGGATTGCGCGGTGCGACCACGCGCGCCACATTGCGCCTGCTGGTAGGCGTGGATGATCGAGAAGCTCGCGTGCGAATTCTGGTCCGGCCGATCAGGCGGGAAGACGGAGAACTCGATCGTTTGCTGATTCAGACCCGCACCTCCGCCTTTCCAGCGCCTCCCGCGACCGGCACGGCGGCGCGCGTTGGGGTGCCGCTGGAGCAGCCGGCGTCGCTGACCGACCCGAATGAGACCGGGGCCAGGGTGGATGCTGCAGCAACCAGCGCGGGGGTTGCCAGGCTGGTTCCCCGCCCATCCCCGCCGGCGGGCGCACAGGGCTACGCGTGGTCCTGCGAGCTGGAAGATGCGCGGCTGGTCAAGCTGCAACTGCGTGGCGAGGGTTTCGAACAGCTGCATGGCTTTCCTTTTTGCGAACTGGTTCTGGCCGGCGGGGAGCGAATCGCGATGCCGCATGGCGAAGCGGAGAGAGTGCGCTCGGTGATCCTCGAGGCGGCGCGCCGCGGCGGGGGCTTCGAGCTGGAGTTCTCCCGCTACGACGGCCACAGCGCGCTGCGCTGGACCCTGGTGCGCGGCACCGTGTATCGCGATCGAGAGGGCCGCTCCCTGGTGGAGGCGGTCACAATGGATTTGGAGCCTCGCCGCCTGGCACAAGTGGCGAATGATCAGCACCACCGGTTCCTGCTCGACCTGCTCGAGCTGGTCCCTGATGCCGGAGGCTGCCAGCTGCGCTATGACTGGCAGGCCAGGGTGGAAATCCTGTACGCCAACGATCGCCTGCGCGAGCTTTGTCCCAGCCTGCGCTCGTCGGGAGGAAGTGCGGCGGAGCTGTTGTTTCCCAATCTCGAGGCGCCCACCGTAGCCGCAATCGATCAGCGGCTCCGCCAATCTGCTGAGACCGGCGAACTGGTTGATCTGGAGTTCAACATGGGAGCGGGCGAAGGCGCCCGCTGGTTCAGCCTGCGCGCCTGCCGAGCGGATGCCGCGAACGGGCTGGGCGTGGTTTGCCTGCTTATGGAGATCACCCGGCAGCGGCGCGCAGTACAGACTTTGCTGGAGCGGGAACAGCTGCTGCAGCGCATCGGTAACAACATGCCCAACGGTTTCGTTTTTCAAATGATCCAGCAGGCCGACAAGAGCGCGCATCTAAGCTATGTCTCCGCCGGTTTTGAGCGTTTGACCGGCATCAGCAGACGGGATGTGGCCATCAATCTGGCGCCCCTGTTGCAGCTGATGTCTGCCACCGATGCGATGAATTTCGAAGCACGCATGAGCGAGTCGGCGCGGCGAATGGTGCTGCTGGAGTGCGAATTCGGTTTGAACAGCGAGCGACGGGAGGCCTTCAGGCACCTGATGCTCAGCGCCCGGCCACGACCCTTCGACGGCGGTGCCACGCTGTGGGAGGGCGTCGCCACAGACATCACCCAGCGACACAACACTGGAGAGGAGAAGCGTCGACTGATACTGCGCCTGGAGCACCAGATCACCGAGCTGGAGAGCGTCAACTTTGCACTCTCGCATGATCTCAAGGGTGCGGTTCTGGGGCTTCGCGGCCAGCTTGATCTCGCGTTGGATCTGTCAGAGATGGGGGAACATGAAGGTGTCCATGAGCGGCTGAACCGCAGCATCGGGGTCACAGAGCGGATGTGGCAACTGCTCGCTCAGATGCTGGAGTTGTCCCGACTGGAGCGGGCAGAGCTGGTCGTGCGCCGCTTGACGATGCTCGAGCTGGTGCAGCCGACGTTGGACCTGCTGAGCGGCCTGTCGGAAAAGTCGGGGGTCAGAGTCGAGCTTGAGACCCCCGAGCTGGAGCTGGATTGTGACGTACTGCGGCTGCAGTCGGTGTTGGTCAATCTGATTGGAAACGCGCTGAAATTCTCGCCGCCGGGTAGCGAGTCGGTGCTGATTCGCGGTACCGAGGGCATTGGCGAGGTGCTGATATCGATTACCGATCACGGAATCGGCATCGCTCCCCAACATCTGGAAAAGGTCTTCGGGCTATTCGAGCGTGTCGATCAGGCTGTGGAAGGATCAGGGGTTGGCCTGGCGCTGGTCCGTCGGGTGATCCAGATGCACGGCGGCAGGGTATGGGCGACCTCGCCCGGCGTGGGTCAGGGTACGACCATCTGGCTGTCGCTGCCGAGAATGTCAGTGGAAACCGGGATGTTGCGCAGTGGCTGAATTCAACCGTTGTCCTCGCTGCGCGAGCAGCCTTCGGGGACAGTGTTGCCCAATCGAAGTACCATAATCCCCTCGGGGTAGATGCTGGAGCAGAAGAATGCAGGCACGGCCCAAACTGGCAGCCTCCATCCTGGCGATTGAGGATGACCCCAACCAGCTCGAGCTACTCGAGTTGGCAATCGGAGCATTGCCTGTGGAGGTTCCGGTCACCTGTGCTGACAACGGTATGGAGGCCCTGCATCTGATTCAGATGGCGGCGATGGAGCGCTTCGAGGGGCAAGTGGCGATGGTGCTGCTGGACCTACGTTTGCCGCGAATGCACGGGATGGATGTGCTCACCCGGGCCAATGAGCTGGGGCTCACCGGCAAGGCGCCGTTCATCGTGTTCACATCATCGGACTCCAGTGCCGAGCGTGATCAGGCGCTGGCACTGGGAGCGCGCGACTATCTGGTCAAACCCCTGGGTTTCAAGCCGCTCAGGCTGCTGATCTCCAGCCTCTATGAGCGCTGGATCGCCTCCAATCCGGCGTTGTCCGGCTAGCCGGCACCGCCTGCTTCCAGGGCGAAGGCACTCCGCACGCTGGCATTGAGCCGTTCACCAATGGCATCGGCACATTCGTGCAGATTCCAAAGCAGCTTGCCCAGCGTGGTGTCGCTGCCGCTGATCGCGGTCAGCAGCAGTCGCTGGCGGCGATTGGGGATATCCATCACCAGAATGTTTCCCTGGCCCGCCTCGATCACGATGTTCTTGCAGGTGTTGACCCGAGTTTCCGCACACAAGGCTTCGGCCAGCGCCAGCTGCGAACTGGCCATCGCCGAGAGCTTGCTGGCGCTGATGGTCGGCGGCAGCTGGGCGGCGATGTCAAAGCCGTCGATGGTGGAGACCAGTGCGCCTTCGATCTCCGGAGTGTTTTCGATCAACACCGCCAACTGCTTCAGGCACATCATGCGCTCGGTGTTGCCGAAGGGGTCGACCTCTTGATTCATCGGGCGATCTCCATCTGGGTGGGCGAGCGCTCCATCTGGATGTCCTGTTCAATCTGGTGAAAGAGCACGTCCAGCAGCAGCAGTACGTCGTCGCGGCGACGCACGTCGACCGAGAACATGGGGACCTGCAGGCCCATCGAGTCGGCGATCTCGTGGAACTCATGCAATCCTGGCTGTGGGTGGGTCTCGGTGTGGCCAACCCCGATCACCGCTCGATAGCCGCGGACCACATCCGAGAATGCATTCAGATAGTGGCGCACGTCGGCAATCGGGTCCGGCCGAGAGTTGTCGATCAGGATCACCACGCCGAGCGCCCCGGCGCCGAGGATCTTCCACATGAAGTCGAAGCGTTCCTGTCCTGGTGTTCCGTACAGGCGCAGCTTGTCGCCGTTGCCGAGGGTGACTTCGCCATAATCCATGGCGGCGGTCGTGGTTGCCTTGGCGTGGGTTTGCGTATCGTTATTCTGAACTTCGGTGGAAACCGGTGGAATCTCGCTGATCGCGGCGATGGCGGTTGTCTTGCCCGCGCCCATCGTCCCCGCAAAGATCAACTTGTGTTCAGAAGCCACCTAAGCCGCCCGAGCTTCCATTCCCAGCGCAGAGCGCATGATCCGCACCAGCCCCGACCAACGACTGGGCTGCACCTTGACCGATTGATAGGTCTCGGTGCCGGCATCGTTGAAAGTTTGGCAATCCAGCAGGCTGCAATAGGCGCAGGCATTGAGGAACGCACTGACTTCCGCCATCGGCTGCCCGGACAGCTGAACGATTTCCTCAACCGAATGCGCGCCGCGGGTGAGCAGAGCGGCGAAGCCGAAATGCGAGCGACGAGCCCCCAGCCGGCCGAAATCGGGCCAGCGCAGCAGCTTGATACGGGATGCTGTCGCCACCGACTCCTGAAGCTTGCCTTCCGGGTAGTTCATGCCCAGATTCCACAGCAACTCGTCGATCGGTCGTGGAGCCAGTTCCTTGCGCAGACCGTTGCCCACGATTGCCCCTACTCGACGCAGCGCCGGGGCCTTCTGCGACCGCACCAGATCCGCCAAACGCTGCTCGGTCAATTCGGTGGATGCAGCAAAACTGCGCTCGGGCTCGAAAACGTAGATGCACTTGCCATCCAGATTCACTTGCCAAACCGCCTGTTCGTCGCTGCGCCGGCGCGCCAACGCCATCAGCAACTCGGTCAGGGTCTGGTGGTTGTGCAGATCAGCCGGAACATCGCGGACATCGGCAGCTGGACCTTCGCTCGGCTGAGCTTGCGCTGCTGTGTGGGCAATCGGGTGTTCGATCTCATCAGCGGCGGTATCCAGGACCCCAATGACTTCGCTGGCGCGCAGCGGGAAGTGGATGAAATGGGTCAGCTGCCCGCGGCTTTGACCCGCCTTCAAGACCTCGACACAAACCGGACGTCCGGTGTTATGAAACTGCTTGTGGGCAATCCGGGTCAGCGCAGCATCCGGGTCGCACAGCACCAGATCAGCCTGGAAACTCTCGGTGTACTCCCACTTTTCACGAGTGCTTCCCTCGATCAGATGGAGTACGGAGCGGACGATGGTCTCATCGTGGGCGGAGAGGCCGACAGTCGTGACGGTATAGGCGGATTTGTTCATGGCTGCAGTCTACAACAGAAAATGAATAGGTGTATTTAATTATTAAGATTGGTTTGTAACGGATCGTTTGGGGTCATGTGCCGCATCTTGCTCGCGCGGCTGAGCGCGGGTGTCGCCGCATTTGGCAAGACGGCTATCAGCGTCACGGCTCCAAGTGTTGGACAGCAGGGAGACCCACGCTGCTGCCGAAAGTCACCCGCAGCGGGGGGCATTTGCCGAATCAGAAGATTCAGGTCGTCGCCGGCCCGAGTGGTACCAGCAGCCCCTTGGCCAGAATGTCCTCGACCAGAGGATCGGTATGGGCGCCAGCTGCAGCGCCGGTGAGCGGGGTCGGCTCTGTGGCCGCCTCGCCGAAAACCTGCAGCGCGGCGCGGACCGAGTTGGCGTTGAGCTGCGCGACCTGCTCCGGCTGTTGATAGCCACCAGCCACCACAAACACGATCGGAACGGTCAGTTCCCTGGCCATGCCGAACACCCTCAGATCTCGCCGGAACATCTGATCGGCGCTGATTCTGGCCAGGCTCTTGGGGTCGTTTTCATGGCAGTCCGCGCCGGACTGGTAAAGAATCAAGTCCGGTCGATGTTCCCGGATCAGGTCGTCTACCTCGTCCAGCGCCGCATCGTATTGCGCAGCGGCATTGCGTCCGCGAATGTGAAAGGTCCAGGAGCGCGGACCGCCGAGGCAGCCGAAACGGGTGCCAAAGATCGATGCCTGATAGAGATTGGGCAGCTGGGCGATGAAACTCTCGGTGCCGTTGCCGCCGTGTTCATCGCAGTCGATCACAAAGACCCGCAGGTCAGGCCGAGCGTGTGCGACCAGTGCCAGGCCGTTCAACGCACAGTAGGCCGACCCGCGTTCGGCGACGGCGTGATGAAAGCCGCAGGCCAGATTCAGGCAGACCCCGCTGCTCTGCGCCCGTTCAACCGCGGCGAGCTGGCCGGACAGCATCGCGTAGGTGGCATCGCGCACGGCAGTGGACCAGGGTATCCCCAGCGTCGAGGCCAACGGTTCAATGCCCTGATCGAAATGGGTCAGATAGCGCTCGCTATGAAGTCCGCTCAGCGCACTGGTATCGAAAGGGGGTGGCTCGATCATCTCAACGAGACCGAGCTTCTGCATGAGGTCGGCAGCGACCGACAGGCGCCAGAACCTTGGGGTTTCCGGCGGCGCGTAGACGGATGAGAAATAGGTCGGCAGAACCTTCACGCGGCACTCCGCAGCACGCGCGCCGAGGAGTTGCGCAGATCATCCAGAGTGGTGGTCAGCGGAGACACCATGTTCAGCCGGACCTGCGCATCCATTTGCGCAGAGAATGCCCGGCGCCGAATCTCCGGTGGGACGGCCAGGGTGGTCAACCTCAGAAAGCGTGCCGCCTGGATATCGGCAAGCGAGAGAATCAGGCCGGATTCGCTGGCGGCGGCGGCATTCGCCGACTCGGCGTGTTCCAGCGCAAACAGCCCACCCGGCGGTATCGTGACCTGATTGACGGTTGCCGGTGAGAGCAGCATCGCCGAGTGTGACTCGCCGAGATTCATCTTTTCGATCAGCAGTGGCTTGCCGGTTTCATCCAGTATCAGGTTGACGCTGCCGCCCCGGCGGATCTTTCCGTGGGCGATCTCCAGAAAGAACTCCTCGGCCTGGGAACAGCTGCCAATCTCGGGCTTGACCGGCATCGGCGCCAGTACCGGCAGCGCCTGCCGGGTGCCGTCAATGATGTCCACGATCATCGAGAACAGCAGGCGGGCCTCGAAACTGTGTTCGTGCTTGGCCAGCTCGGAGAGCTTCTGATCGAGTCCGATCAGGAGCGACAGACCGTCCGATTCCAGTCCGCGCAGCAGTTCTGCCGGCGCTTGCGCAGCCCGGCGCCAGCCAGCCTCCCAGCCATGCTGAATCAGTCGCCTGGCCAGCTGCTCGATCTCGCTGATCATTGATGACCAGTCGGCAAACAGCGAAAGGTCCGTGGCGACATCGGGGGATCGGGGGCAATTGATAAACTCGGCCAGGAATCGGGTGGCCTGGGTGTAGCCGCAGCCCCGGCGTTCGGTCTGGTGGCTGGGGTCTTCTTCCAGCATCGGCACCAGCTTGGCCGAAAACGACAGTCCCGCCTGGGCAAAGCTACGCCGCAGTTCATGCATCGCCATCCTCTCCCAAGGCTTGATTCGGTGCTTGGATCAGTGGGTCAGCGGGGTAGCTGCGCTCGCGGGGTCAATGCGCCGGACTACGGTTCGTTGTCGTGCGGCCTG
>JAGRJL010000025.1:46307-46903 GCA_020442775.1 Lysobacterales bacterium
GCCAGATTGGCCTTGGAGCGATCGAGGACCACGTAGAGGAACAGCTTCTGGTTGGTCTCCAGCGGCCGGATGATGTGGTACTGCTTGGTCAGGTTGATCAGGATGTCTTCGATGGTGTCATTGAGCTTGAGCGCATTGGCCACCTTGCGCTTGGCGCGAACCACTTCCGTATTGCCCGCTGCGGCCACTTCCAGATTGACCGCGGTGCCGTCGCCGGCGAGCATCATGCCGCTGTCGGAATCGACCAGAGCCGAGCAAATGTATCCGTCCATCTCACGCAGTGTTTCAAGGGAAATCTTCGCCATTTCCATTACTCCTCGTCGACATTGCAACTGCCGGGCCTGTGGCCCCCCTTCTTTCCCGGTGCGCGCACCGGCGTTCTCTCGTACCCCTATTATCAACAACGTGTCGATGAGCAGACGGCGGCTGACACATTTAGGTACGTTCTTTACAAGACCTTCACGTGTTGTTGTCAGGACCTACTTTACTACCAAGCATGAAAATATATGGGTAAATATTAAGTCCCTATTGTAACGCTTCGTATGCATGGCCTGGTCGCTGTCGACGGATCGCAAAGGGCACCGCGAGCTGCGCCT
>JAGRJL010000388.1 GCA_020442775.1 Lysobacterales bacterium
ATCGGGCGCGGCACCAGCACCTTTGACGGGCTGGCCATCGCCAAGGCTTGCGCGGTCGCGCTGGCCGGGCAAAATCGTTGCATGACCCTGTTTGCCACCCACTATTTCGAGCTGACCCAGCTTGCCGAAACCACCGAGGGTATTGCCAACGTGCATCTGGATGCGGTGGAACACCAGGACAAGCTGGTTTTCCTGCATGCGCTCAAGCCCGGTCCGGCCAGTCGCAGCTTCGGGCTGCAGGTGGCCAAGCTGGCGGGGCTGCCGGCGCCGGCGCTGGAGCTGGCGCGCGGCTATCTGCAGGACCTGGAGGCCGATTCGCAACCTCGGTCTCGGTCAGGCCCCCCGGCAGCAGCCGCCGCCAGTCCACAATTGAGTCTGTTTCCGGCCGAGCCACCGGCGCTGGCGCAATTGCGCAAGATTGACCCTGACGCGCTGAGCCCGCGCGAGGCCCTTAGCCTGCTCTATGAATTGAAGAAGAGCCTGAACTGATGAAAAACGCTCGCTCGCTGTATCTGCTGATGGTGCTGCTGATGCACGCACAGTGCGCCTGGGCCTGGGGCGCTCTGGGCCATCGCGTGGTCGGTGAGTACGCCCAGCAGCGGCTGAATCCTGCTGCGCAGGAAGCGGTGGCTGAGCTGCTGGCCGGGGAGGCGGATCCGACCCTCGCCGGCGTCGCCAACTGGGCCGACGAGATTCGCGACGGCCCGGCCCAACGGCGCAACACCGCCCCCTGGCATTGGGTCAATTTTCCGCGTGGCAGCTGCGCCTACGAGCGCGCCAAGCTTTGTCCCGATGGCGTTTGCCTGCCGGAGATTATCAAGCGCTTTGAGGCCGAACTGGTCGACCCCGAGCTGGGCCTGGCGCAGCGCCGGGAGGCGCTCAAGTTCCTGGTGCATTTTGTCGGTGACGCGCATCAGCCATTGCACGCCGGCTATGCCGACGATCGCGGCGGCAATCGCTTTCAGCTTAACTACCGCGGCGACGGCACCAATCTGCACAGCGTCTGGGACAGCCTGATACTCAACCGTTCGGGGCTGGACGTGGAAACCCTGGTCGACCTCAGCGGCGCGCGGCTGCGCAATCCGCCAGCGCAGGGCGACGCCGTCCGTTGGGTCGAGGAATCCTGCAAACTGGTGGGTCATCCGGATTTCTATCCACCGCGGCGCAAGATTGCCGACAGCTATCTTGACGCCAAGAGACCCTGGGTGGAGCGGCGCCTGGCGATGGCCGGCGAACGACTTGCCACGCTGCTGAACCAACTGCTCGGTGATGAAGGCCCATCGGCGGGGCAATTAGCAAGGCCCTAGTGTGGTGTCGCCAAAATGCCTTGACCTATTTCAGCGTCTTTTGCCCTGATACGTCTTTGCTTGTCGCAGCCATAGGTAAAGCTATGCCTTGCTCCTCGCGCCTGGTCGCAGAGCAAAATCCATCTGAACCAAGTTCAACTGAGCTTGGGGACACCACACTAGTGTGGTG
>JAGRJL010000389.1 GCA_020442775.1 Lysobacterales bacterium
CGGTCAGGCGGACCAGGCGCGGGTGGGGACGCTTAGTCCGGGCGTCCGCAGCACCGTCTGGCTGCAGCGCGGTCTGCAGCGAATTTACGACCTCCCGGAACTGCCGCCGGTTTCCGATTTTCTGACTGCGGACCGGGAACTGGCGGACGCGCTGAGTCCGCCGCAGCAGCGTCGCGGCGACGAACGCCTGCTGCTCAGCGAAGCCGACGGCGAATTGTCGGTCAGCCTTTTTCTGGCCCCCGAAGTACTCCAGGCGCTGAGCGAGCACGACCCTGTGCACGCGGTGAATCCGCACAATCTGCAGGCGCTGGTCCATGCCATCGAAGGGGTCAGCCACTGGATCTCGGTCTACTGGCACGCCACTCACACATTGGCGGTGAGCGCGCTGGAGCTGGAACTGCAGGCCGAAATCGACAAGTACGCGCTGATTTCCGAGTTGCTCCAGCAGCAGCGCGGCAGCGTACCGCGCTCGCTGCATCCCACATTGTTCGATCCCGGGAGCCTCGACCCGCGACTGGTCCCGGGCGAGTGGGAGCGCTATGAAGCGGCCAATCGGCTGGCCTCGGCGCTGTGGACCCGGCTGCTGCAGCAATGCGGCTCGCACCCGCAGCACCCGCAGCGGCTGCGCACGCTGAGGCGCTTCTACCGGCTGGACCGGGAAGGCAAGCGGCGGATGTCCGAATCTGGCTAGCGCGACCTTCCGTCTTCGGCGTTGGCGCTTGGGGCTAGTCGAGAATCGCGGCCAGTTGCTCCACCGAGAAAGGCTTGCCTAGCACTCCGTCCAGCGGCGGCTCCACTTCGGGCAGCGGCAGGTCACCGGTCATCAGGATCAGCCTGGGTTGATGACCCGGGTGCAGGCTGCGAACGTGGGCAAGCAGTTCCAGGCCATCGGCGTCCTGCAGATGGCGGTCGCACAGCAGCGCGTGCGGCGCGAAGGCCCGAATCTCTTCGAATAGCCCTCTAGAGTCGGCCAGTTCACGCACCTTCATGCCGGCCGACTCGGCGATCAGCCGGGCCCCAGTTCGAACGAATTCGTCATCGTCGATGACCAGCAGGCGCTGGCCGCGGAGCCGGGTTTGCGCTTGCGCAACCTCGGTCTGACCAGCTTCCGGCGGCGACACCAGCGGCAGGCAGAAGCCGAAGATGGCGCCGCGACCGCTCGCATTGCGAACTTCGATGTGGCCGCCATGGGCCTCGATGATGCGCCTGGTCACGGTCAATCCCAATCCACCGCCGACCCCGCGAGAACTCGCCGAACCGCGGAAATAGGCGTCGAATACCCGGCTCAGCTCATCCGGCGCCAGTCCCGGCCCGCAGTCCACCACCTCTACCCGCCAGCGCGGCTGGGGCTCCTCGTCGATCCAGCTGCGAATCAGGATTTCGCCATCCTTGGAATAGCGAATGGCGTTGCCGAAAAGATTCAGCAGCACCTGCGAAAGCCGCTGCCGATCGACCATGGCTTCGGTTCCGCGCGGCAGCGACCACTCGCTGCGCAAGGTCAGCCCCTTGTCGAGCGCTGCCGGCTGCTCCAGCTGAATGATCTCTTCCAGCAGTTCCAGCAAATCGACCGGCGATCGCTCGATCGACAGGCGGCCCTGTTCGATCAGCGACAAATCCAGGGTATCGGTCGACAGCCGTGAGATCAGGTCGGCCGCGTGCGCTGCCGAATTCAGCAGTCGGGCACTGGCCGGGTCACTGGCCCTGGCGCGCAGGGCGCCCAAGGCCGAGACCAGCCCATGCGCGGGATTGCGGATCTCATGGCTGGTCAGTGCCAGCAGATCAATGCGTGCGCGCTGCGCCGCCTCCACCACTCGCAGCTGCGCGTCGCGACTGCGTATGCGTACCCACAGCCAGCCCGCAACCCCAAACGCAAACAGCGCCAGCAGGATCCAGAACAAGCGGTCCCGCTGCTGCGCGGCAACCTCGGCCCGCAGGCGTTCGGTAGACGCTTCGGCCTGCGCCAGCTGGCGCTGACGCTGCTCGGATTGATAGGCGACATTGAGCGAAGCAGCCGCCTCGGTTCGGCGACGCTCCACCGCTTCCTTGTCGCTGGCCTGGGCAGCGACCGACAGCTGGTAAGCGCGCTGGTACTCCCCGAGCCCGGTCAGACATTCGGCCGCCTTGCTCAATGCGGTCGCTCGCTCCATTGGCAGATTCAGATCTTCGTACAGCTTGGCGGCCCGCTCATACTGCTCGACCGCCGCCTCGGTAGGCTGCAGGTCACACTGAGCCTTGGCCTGCGCCTCCAGCGCGA
>JAGRJL010000390.1 GCA_020442775.1 Lysobacterales bacterium
ACCCACTCGCCGGGCCAGGATCATCGGCGCCAGCGTAGGATGCGGTGATGAACGAACCGCATCACTCGCGAGATTGGGTGTATCGGAATGTCCTGTGAGGCGATCCGGGTGGGCGCAGGAGATGCGCCAGTGCTGAGTTTGGTATTCATGCGTTGCCGCTCGGCCATTGATGCGGTTCGCTGCGCTCACCACATCCTGCGCATACTGCAGACCCACTCGCCGGGCCAGGATCATCCGCGCCAACGTAGGATGCGGTGAGGAACGAACCGCATCACTCGCGAATCTGCTGCGCAACCGCCGCTGGCTCAGCGCAAGGTGCGCCAGGACACGCTGTCGCCGCTGCGGTCCAGCGCCACCTGGTGGCCCAGGCGCCCGGCCACGATCACTCGCAGCCGCCGCTCCAGGGTCATGTAGACGTGGCTTTCGTTGAACAGATCCCAGCCCAGCGAGTTGACGATGATCGCGGTGGTGCTGGCGGTGTTCTGCTTGCGCACCACCAGGCAGTCCTGGAACAAGGGCAGCCGAGAGAGAATTTGCGTGCCGTCTGCGCTGAGCTGATAGCGGGTATGTCCGGCGAGCACCGTCACATCCGGATCTGACGAGGCGCTCAGCACATAGCCCAGGGTGCGCTGGTCTTCCTCGATCAGGGTGAAGGCCGGTGAGTCGGCGGTACACAGGTGGAGTTCCGGATCGCCGAGCATGGTTCGCTTGGCGCTGGCCCAGACCAGCTCGGCGGCGCTGGCCGGCCGCACCACCCGCGCCACGCTGATCCCATCGCAGCGCTCGGTGTAGTCGGCCGGATCGAAACCGCTGCGCAGACAGCGGTCTGGATCTGCCCCTGGCGCGAAGAAGACCTCACCATCGACATAGCCACCTTCGTCCAGATCGATGATGAAGGCGACCACATAGCCGCCCTGGTCGATTGGCGAGATGGCCCAGTCCAGCGATTCCGCTTCGGCGACCTGCGATCTGCGCAACTCGCTGTGATAGATCGCCTGCGCCAGCGCCGACATCCGCTCCAGGTAGAACAGCCTGGTGCCCAGACTGACCGCCTCTCTGGCCTCGCCCAGCACTGGCTGAGGGTAGTCGGCATCCGGCGGAGCGACCGCGCAACCATGAACCAGCAGCACGATCAGCGCGAGTAAAAAAAGACGCATGGAAAGCCGATTGCTGCGGATGATCAAGACCCCGATCATGGCAGCGTGGAAGCAAAAACGCGACTCCTTGCAGGCCTTCCGGATCGCTCGCCAATGGACGCGCGGCGCCGCATGCCCGGGTCACTCCGACGGCCATTGCTCGGCAAGTCTGCGGCACTCGCTTTCACGCGCAACTTCCGCATCGAGACAGCGAGTCGTTCCTTGCCCACCACCCTCGGCGTCCGTCATCAGCCTTGGCGGCATGACTTTCGCGGGATCTCGGTCAAAAGCCAAAGCGCAGGAACCCACCGTCCACTGCAATGCACTCACCGCTGATATAGCTGGCCGCGGGCAGGCAGAGGAAGGCGACCGCGGCGGCGACCTCGGCGGGCTCGCCGATCCGACCCATCGGAGTGCGCTCCAGCACCTCTTCCAGGTATGCGGGATCGGCCAAGACCCCTTCGGTGCGCCCCGTGCGGATATACCAGGGCGCGACCGCGTTGACCCGAATCCCATCCGCGGCCCATTCGCAGGCCAGATTGCGGGTCAGCTGGTGCAGGGCGCCCTTGGTCATTCCGTAGGGTGCGCCGCTGCGCACGTGAGTCAGGCCGGAGACCGAGCCGACGTTGACGATGGCGCCACGGCCGTGCGCGGCCAGCTGCGGATGGAACAGGCGGGAAAGCTCGAAGGCGCTGAGCAGATTGAGCTCGATCAGTTCCAGCAGTTCACCGCGACTGTAGTCCAGCGCTGGCTTGCTCACGTTGCCGCCAGCGTTGTTGATCAGCAGGTGCAGGTCGGTGCCCAGATCGACCACCCAGTCCATCAGCGCCAGACGATCCTCGGACTCGGCCAGATCCGCGCTGAAGACCCGAATCTGACGCTGCGGATAGGCTGCCTCCAGCTCGTCCTGCAGGCTTTCCAGCGGTCCCGGGTCGCGCGCGACCAACAGCAGATCCGCGCCCAGCGCAACCAGCTCACGGGCGCAGGCGGCGCCGATACCCTTGCTGGCGCCGGTAATGAGGGCGGTTTGCTGATCCAGGCGCCAGTGTGCGGACATCGGCAGGGTCTTCAGTGCAACTGATCCCCATTATCGGGATTTGCCCTGCCGATGCCAGAGGCCGCGGCAAGACCCCTACGGCCTTGCCGCGGGCTCGTGCCATCAGGCCACCTTCCACCACCAGCGTTCGGTGGGCGCCGGATCGGGCAGCGGCGGCGCTTCTTCGAATTCACGGTGACAGCTGAGCACGCCGGGCTGGTAGGGCTTGATCTGATCCAGCTGGCCGCGCATCAACATCAGCTCAAACTCATCATCGGTCAAAGGAACGAACTGGCGCATCGCGGTGACCTCCGTGGTTGGTGTCAACCACAGCAGATCACAGCCAGACGCCGCTGAGACGGCCGAATTGGGGCGAAAATCGGGCAGCGCCAGCCTGCGCGCAGCGGTTCAGCGCACAGTTAGCCGGGGGCAGCTCAAGCGTTCTTCAGCAACGCCTGGATCAGCCCGGCGTGGGCGCGAGACTGGCGGCTGCACAGCTGCCGATGGGCCCTCAGCACGGCGCTGAGGTCGGCCAGGGAATGGGCAAAGTCGTCGTTGACCAGCAGATAATCAAACTCGGCGTAGTGCTCGATCTCGGCCTTGGCATTGGCCAGCCGCCGCGCGATCACCGCATCGCTATCCTGACCGCGGTGGGTAAGCCGCTGCAGCAGCGCCTCCTTGGACGGCGGCAGCACGAATATGGTCAGCGCGTCTGGCCACAGCTTGCGCACCTGGCGTGCACCCTGCCAGTCGATTTCCAGGATCACGTCGAATCCGGCATTCAGCGATTCTTCTACCTTGTCGCGTCCGGTGCCGTAGTAATTGCCGTGGACCAGGGCATGCTCGACCAGCGCATCGGCGGCGATCAGCTTCTCGAAGTCGGCGCTGTTGGTGAAATGATAGTGCTCGCCGTCACTCTCTCCCGGGCGTGGCTCGCGGGTGGTGTAGGACACCGACAGTCGCACCAGCGGATCAATCTCGGCCAACGCCCGCACCAGCGATGTCTTGCCAGCGCCCGATGGCGCCGCGACCACCACCGGACAGCCGCGAAGAATGCCGCTCAACGCCACGCTCCGCTGCGGGGGGGCTGATTTGGTCTCATCGCTGCTTCCGGTTCCTCGGTGAGACCGCCCAGTGTACCGCCTTTGCGATCCTCAGCGCGCGCGATAGGCCACCGCCTCGGCCAGATGGCTGCCGTCGATGTGATCGCTGGCAGCGAGATCGGCGAGACTGCGCGCCACCCGCAGGACTCGATGATGGGCACGCGCCGACAGCGCCAGCCGCTCGATCGCCCGTTCGGCCAGCGCCTGCTCGGCCTTGCCCAGCCGGGCAACGCTGCCCAGCAGCTTGGGCGGCAGGCGGGCGTTGACCAGTCCCTGGCGCTCTAGCTGGCGCTGTCTGGCCGCCGCCACCCGGGCGGCCACCGTGGCGCTGGCTTCGCCGTCTGCAGGGGCCGAAGGGTCGATTGCCGCCACCGCCGGGCGCGGTACTCGCAAATGCAGATCGATTCGGTCGAGCAGCGGGCCGGAGATCCTCGCCTGATAGCGGCGGACCAGATCGGGCGAGCAGCGACAGCGTCCGCTGGGATCGTCCAGCCAGCCGCAGGGGCAGGGGTTCATCGCTGCAATCAGCTGGAACTCGGCGGGAAACTCGGCCCGGCGGGCCGCGCGGGAGACGCTCACCGTGCCCGACTCCAAGGGTTCGCGCATCACTTCCAGGGTCGCGCGACTCCACTCGGTCAGTTCATCGAGGAACAGCACGCCCTTGTGCGCCAGGGAAATCTCTCCCGGCCGCGGATGCGAGCCACCGCCGACCAGCGCAATCGCCGAGGCGGTGTGATGGGGGGCGCGAAAGGGTCGCAGCCGAAAGCGGCGGGGGTCGAAGGCATGGCCAGCCACTGAGGCCACCGCGGCAGTCTCCAGCGCCTCGTCCTCCGACATCGCCGGCAGCAGACCGGGTAGCCGCGAGGCCAGCAGCGTCTTGCCCGATCCAGGTGGGCCGACCATCAGCAGGTGGTGCCCGCCGGCCGCGCTCACCTCCAGCACCCGCCTGGCCTGGGCCTGACCACGGACGTCCAGCAGATCTGCCGCGCCTTGCAGACCCAGCTGCGCGGGGGCGTGGCAGGACGGCAGATCGGCCTCCTTCTTCAGAAAGGCCACGACCTGCAGCAGGCTTTGTCCGCAGCGTGCGTTGGCGCTGCTGACCAGACCGGCTTCATCGGCGTTGGCCTCGGCCACAATCACCCCGCGCTGGGCGCGGCTGGCCTGCAGCACTGCGGGAAGCATCCCGCGCACGCCGCGCAGCGAGCCGGTCAGGCCCAGCTCACCGTAGTACTCCCAGTTGGCCAGCGCCGCAGCGGGCACCTGGCCCGAGGCGACCAGGATTCCCAGCGCAATCGCCAGATCGAAGCGACCGCCCTGCTTGGGCAGATCCGCTGGGGCGAGATTGACGGTGAGGCGACCGAAGGGAAACTCGAACTGGCTTGCGGCCAGCGCGGCGCGCACCCGGTCACGGCTTTCGCGCACTTCCGCTTCGGGCAACCCGACGATGGAGAAACTGGCCATGCCCGCGCTGCTGAGGTGGACCTCAACGGCCACTTCGGGCGCATGCACGCCCTCGGCGGCCCGGGTCTGGACCACGGCAATATTCATCACTGGATATCCCTGTGGATGCCTCTTCGGGAGGCTTGCGGTCAGTCTAGCGAGCGCACCGCGGCACAGATGTAGGCATTGTTCGCTCTCGCTGTAGGAATATTCTTCAACCGTGCCGCCGATTCGGGGCGATGGCAGACTGGTGCGACCATCCAACCTGGGTAGCTGGAGCGAACGCTTGAAGGAAACGCTGGATCCGACCGATTGGGAAGACTTTCGAGCGCTCGGTCGACGCATGCTCGATGACCTGATCGAGCACATGGCCGGGCTGCGAGAGGGACCGGTGTGGCAGCCCACCAGCGCGCAGGCCAAGGCTGCGCTGAGTCGGCCGGTGCCCTGGGATCCGACACCGCTGGCGTCGGTCTATCAGGACTTCCTCACCCACGTGTTGCCCTTTCCCACCGGCAATGCGCATCCGCGCTTTTTTGGTTGGGTGATGGGCAACGGCACCGCGGAAGGGATGCTCGCCGATCTGCTCGCCTCAGGAATGAATCCCCACGTCGGCGGCTATGATCAGAGCGCGACCCTGGTCGAGCGCCAGGTGCTGGCATGGCTGCGCGAGATCATGGGCTATCCGGCCGATTCCGGCGCGCTGCTGGTCAGTGGCGGCACCATGGCCAATCTGATCGGGGTGATGGTGGCGCGCAATTCGGCCAACCCGCAGATTCGCGATGAGGGCGTGCTTGGCGGCAGGCGCCTGCGCGTCTATGGCTCGGTGGAAACCCACAGCTGGATCGAAAAGTCGGCAGATTTGCTCGGCTTGGGCCGCAGCGCCATGCGCCGGGTCGCGGTTGATGAGCGGGGACGGATCGATCTGCGTGCGCTGGCCTCCGCGGTGGCCGCCGATCGCGCCGCCGGCGAGCAGCCGCTGTGCGTGATTGGCAACGCCGGCACTGTCGATGGCGGGGTGATCGACGATTTGTGGGCGCTGGCCGATTTTTGCGCCGATCAAGGGCTGTGGTTTCATGTCGACGGGGCCTTTGGCGCAGTGCTGACCTTTTCACGGATACACCGGGAGCGCTTGCGCGGTCTCGAGCGCTCCGACTCGATGGCCTTCGATCTGCACAAGTGGGGCTATCTGCAGTACGAGCTGGGCTGCGTGCTGGTTCGTGACCAAAACAAGCAGCGGGCCACCTTCGTCACCGATGCGAGCTACCTCGAGCCCTTGGGTCGCGGCATCCAACCCGACGCGCTGGAATTTTCCGCACTCGGTCCGCAACTCAGCCGCGGATTCCGGGCGCTGCGGGTGTGGATCGCACTGCGCCATCACGGCATCGACAAGATCGGCCGGGTGATCGATGGCAATGTCGAGCAGGCCCAGCGCCTGGTCGAGCGGATCGTGGCGGACCCACGGCTGGAGCTGCTGGGGCCGGCGCCGCTGAATGTGGTGTGCTTTCGCTATCGGCCGCCAGCCTGCAGCGACGAGCGCCGGCTGAAGGCAATCAATCGGGAAATCCTGCTGCAGCTGCAGGAGAGCGGCGAGGCGGTCCCCTCAAGCACCCAGCGCGAGGGGCGATTTGCGCTGCGGGTGGCGATTACCAATCATCGAACCCGATTGAGTGACATCGACCGATTGGCCGACGCGGTGCTGAAATTGGGCGCGCGCATTGCCGACCAAATCAGCTGACTCGTTCACTCGGCGGCCGGCTTCTCCAACTCGGCGATCTGTTGCTCCAGGCGCTCCAGCTTTTGCCGGGTGCGGCGCAGGATTTCGCGCTGCACTTCAAACTCCTCGCGGGTCACCAGCTCCAGCCGCTGCAGGCTCGACTGCAGCACCGAGCGGAAATTCTTGCTCAGATCCTCCCGCGCACCCTTGAGGTCGTCGGGAATCATCCCCGCCAGGCGTCGGGCCAGCTCGTCCAGCTTGAGGACATCGATCATCGGTAGCTCCTGCTCTACGCCACTGCGGTTGTCGGCCCTACAGTGTACCGGTCTGGTGGGCGACCGGTGGTTCCCCGGTGGCTCGTGGTTGCCCCCGGCAATTGCTGCCACGATGGCATCCCATCCGGGCGCGGCCCGCGCTAAGCTTGGGGCCACGGTTGGGCGTTGCTCGGAGATTGCAGATGAAGATGGTGGCGGCGGTGATCAAACCCTTCAAGCTCGACGACGTGCGCGATGCGCTCAGTGAGATCGGGGTGCAGGGGATCACGGTGACCGAGGTCAAGGGCTTTGGACGGCAGAAGGGGCATACCGAGCTCTACCGAGGAGCCGAGTATGTGGTCGATTTCCTGCCCAAGATCAAGCTGGAAGTCGCCACCACCGACGACCGCGTTGACGCGGTGGTGGAAGCCATCATGCAGGCTGCGGGCACCGGAAAAATTGGCGATGGCAAGATTTTCGTCTACGCGCTGGAGCAGGTGATCCGGATTCGTACCGGTGAGCTCGACGGCGACGCGCTTTAGGATGGACCGGTCGGCATGCGCCGACGTGATTGCCTGACTCTGCTGCTGGGAGCAGCGCTAAGCGCAGGGAGGCGCCTGAACGCGGCAGAAAGCCAGCTCGCCGGGCGCCTGACGGCGACCGGTTCGGACACCCTGGCGCCGCTCTGTCTGGCCTGGCTGGAGCAGCTCAAGGCCGCGCATCCGCAGCTTAGCGTCGAGATGCAGGCCGGCGGCTCGGCGACGGCGGTCAAGGCGCTGATCGAGGGCAGTACCGACCTGGGCCCGATGTCGCGCAGCATGAGTCAGGCCGAGCTGGATGCCTTTCGTGCGCGGCACGGATTCGAACCCACGCCGGTGCTGGTCGCGCTGGACGCGATCGCAGTGGTGGTGCATCCCGGCAACCCGTTGCGACAGATTTCGCTGGCGGAGATCGACGCCTGCTATTCCTCCAGTCGCTGGTGCGCCGCCCGGCCGGCAGTCGAACACTGGGGTGACCTGGGGCTGGACGGAGACTGGCGAGATCGCCCGTTGCGTCGTTACGGTCGCAACACCGCCTCCGGTACCTTCGAGCAATTCCGTCGGCTGGCGCTATGCGGCGGCGACTATCGACCGGATGTGGGGCAGATGATGGCCTCCGCTGCGGTCGCCCGGGCGGTGTCGCAGGATCGTCTGGCGATCGGCGTGCTGAGCGTTGGGTCGGTGGATGATTCGGTCCGCGCGCTGGCGGTCGGGGGCAGTGATGGACGGGTGGTAGAACCGACCGCGAATGCGGTGGCCAGCAGTCATTACCCGCTGTCGCGACCGCTGCTGATCTATCTGCGTCAGGCCCCCGGCGAGCCGCTGCGGCCGCTGGTGGCGGAGTTTCTCAGGGTGGCGCTGTCTGCGCATGGTCAGCGGCGAGTCCCCGCAACCGGACTGATTGCGTTGCCGGGTTGGCGCCGCAGGGCAGAGCTGCAGCGCCTGTTCGGCGCCGATGCGGCCGCGCCAAGCGACCCCTGAGCAGCTACACTGGCGCGATGCTTCAGCTCAAAGGACGCTCGCCATGGAAATTGTGATCATCATCTTTCTGGTCTTTGCGGCCATCGTACTGATCCGTTCGGTGCGCTTCGTTCCTCAGGGTTATCACTTCACCATCGAGCGCTTTGGCAAATACGTCCATACCAAGGAACCCGGATTCGCGCTGCTCTACCCACTGATCGATTCCGTAGGGCGCAAGATGAACATGATGGAGCAGG
>JAGRJL010000391.1:0-10310 GCA_020442775.1 Lysobacterales bacterium
GTTCGGCCAGCCGGACCAGTGAATCCACGCTGCCCACGGCGCGCCAGTAGCGGCTCTCGATGCCTTTGACCTGGGTCAGCCATTGGCGTTGATTGATTCCCAGAGTCTTCAGGACCGGCGGCGTCGCGACGCTGATCCGCCCGCGCTTGCCGGGATGGAGTTGCCTGCCGGTCTGGTCCACCAGTTCCAGATACGCGGCCTGGGTCAGATCCAGCAGTCGACGCTTGGCTGGTCCGGCAACGGCCACCAGTGGTGCACTTAGCTGTCGTCGATCCGACTGCATTTGCCGCAGCCTGCGCTGCGCCGAGGTGTGATCGGAACCCGGTAGATCCTCGGCCAGTTTGGCCCGGATTGGATTGAGGTCGACGTAGACCATCGCCGACAGCAGCGCCCCTTCGTCTTCCAGACGCTGACACTTGAAGCGATCGTCCCAGAAGTTGCCTTTGCGGCCGGACTCCCGGTTGGCCTTCTTGGCGATAAACTCGTTCAAGGCCTTCATGTATTCGCTCAATGAGCCGAGCTTCGCTCGCAGCTTCTCGATCCGCTCCGGTTGATCCCGCCAGACCAGGGCGCGTGCCATGCGTTGGCCCTCGCTCTCGCCGGCTCGGCGTTGCAGCAGGGCACCGCGCTTGGCGACTTCCCAGTCGCTCCATTCGGCTATGGCTTCAGGATCCACGGTGACCACCAGATGCAGGTGATTGCTCATCACCGCATAGCTGTGCACCGATACCGCGAACAACTCGCCCAGTTCCAAGAACCTCGTTTCAATCCAGCCTCGCCGGTGGTCGTTGTTGTTCCCGCTGACCCGACAGCGTCCGCACAGGAACAGCTGCTGCACGCAGCGCACCACCACATGGAAGTGGCCGAGCTGGCCGGGTTGGACGATCAGAGCGCGCGCGGTTGCCATTCCGACAGAGTGCCGAACTGCGCGGCGGCTGTCTGTAGGCATTTGTCCCGCTGTCGTGTAAGACATTTGCTCTTGGTGGGATAATGAAGGGGCCATATGGTCAGACGGGCGGGTTCATCACGCAGGCGGGTTCGACACACGCGGGCAGCGGGCTACCCGGTCTTCGAGCCGACTATCCCGAAATGCGCGACCAGAACTGACGGCTTGAAACCGCTGAACTTTCGATGCGAGTGTCGCAATGGATGACGTAGCCATCGTCGGCGGTGGTCTTTCCGGCTTTTCAATCGCCCTGCTTCTGCAAAGCAGGGGGATTTCTACCGTGTTGCTGGAGAGTCATTCCCGGTTAGGCGGGTGCGCCGGGTTCTATCCTCGCTGTGGCTTCAGTTTTGACATTGGCGCCACGACACTCGTGGACTTTCATCCGGAGGGACTCGGCGGGCAATTTCTCAAAGAGGTTGGTATCGATGATGTCCGACTGGAATCACTACCCGGATACAAGGCCTGGCTGCCTGATCGGGAAGTTGAGGTAGCTCGCGAACAGGGTCTTTGGCACGCCGAGCGGCTGGTCAAGCTGGGAGATACGCCCCGGCATCGCAAGTTCTGGCAGTTGTTGGACGATATCGCTTCTGCCTATTGGGCAGCGACGAGGCGGGGAATCAAGCTGCCGATCCGGAAGCTGGATGATCTCGTTGACAATTTCCGAGCCCTGGATTGGTCAGGATTGCGCCTGGCCCGCTATCTGACCTGGTCGGTCGGCGACGCACTTCGCCACCATGGACTGGATCAGGACAAGGCTCTGGTCGGCCTGCTGTCGATGATGATCGAAGACACGGTTCACGCCCGAATTGAGTCGGCCCCATTGATCAATTCCGCCCTCGGAATTTCCATACGTGGCGCGGGTCTATCGCGTCCGACGGGTGGGATGAGGGGGCTCTGGCGAAAGCTCTCCAGGCGGTATGTCGATCTTGGCGGCCGAATCAAGCTACGGACGTCGGTGACCAGGATTGACGGATCGTTTGGAGACTTTCGACTGACCTTCGCCAAAGGCTCGGTCCAGGCGTCACAAGTGGTTTGCGCGGTGCCCATCGGGATTGCGCAGGAGTTGGCTCCGAACTGCGCAAAGGCGCTCGACAGATTCGTGCGACGGGACTGCGCGGCAATGGGCGGTGGGCTCGTGCTTTGCCTCGGGGTACCCGAAGAGGAGGTGTCGGAGAGTCACGAGGGGCATCGGCATCACCAGCTTCTCCAGGATTACCAATCGCCCCTGGGAAACGGAAACAACATGTTCATCTCGGTCTCTGCAGCAGATGACCGGTTGAGCGCACCCGCGGGATTTCGCGCGGTGATGATATCGACCCATTGCGAGTTGTCTGACTGGTGGGGATTGTCCAAAGACGACTATCAGCGCAGAAAGGCCGATACGGTGGAGTTGCTGATCCGCTACGCTCGCCGCGTTTACCCTCGGCTGGCAACGACGCCCGTTGTTTGCGAGCTGGGCACTCCGAGGTCCTACAAGCACTACACCAACCGCCCCTACGGATCAGTCGGCGGGGCCCGACTGAATATGACGAACTCCAATCAGAATGCGGTTCCGTACGACATTGGCACCAGGGGATTCTGGTTGGCTGGTGATACGACCTGGCCTGGCCTGGGGACGGTCGCCTGCGTATTGGGTGCTACCCATGTGGCCAAAGGCATCGAAAAACTGACCGGCGGGTGGGCCAAGCGCGCGAATCCTCAAGCGTGAGCTGTCGGTCCGGCCGCCCAGATTCGCTCCCCAGCGGGAATGGCAGAACCCTGGTTCCCAGCGCAGAAACGGCCACCCACGATCAGCGTCAGGCATGTCTTCCATGATCGCGCAGCCCGGGCGGATGGGAAATCCAGACAGGAAAATTCCAGCTGGCAGATCCCAATTCGGCCAGCTGTGTCCGGGTGACTCGACCGCCCTCCTCAGCGACCGGCAGAAAGCAGGGACGAGTCCAGCCGGCGAATCTCCCTGGCCAGACTGGCTTCCACGTCGATGGTGTATTGCACCATCCCGGCCAGCAACTCCTCGCTGTAGCTCTCCGTACTCGCCTCGAGCTTCGCGGCGGCGACATCCATCTCGGCACGTGCGGCGACGGCGTCCTTATGCAGGGTGCGCAGTTCGGCAATGGCCGAGCGCGCGGCGTCGCGCTCTGCCTCCGTCGCTTCGGACTGCCTGGCGGTGGCAACGATGGCACGAACCGTCTTGATCGAGTGCGTGTACTGCCCCGCCGCCTGCAGCGAGCGGCGCACGATCGCGTTTAGGGCAAGCACGGTCGCTTCGCTGAAGGCCGGCTTGATTTCGTCCAGGGTTACTTCAGCAACTTCCCGTCCCTGAACCGATCCGGGAACGTCCTGGCGGGTGTAGAGCGGGGCCGCATCGCTCTGCTCAATCACCCCATTGGCGGGTCCGGAATCCGCTGCCGGCTCAGCAGCGAGCGCCAGCGTAGTCGCCCAGCACAACGCCAGCGTCGTGCTGCATAGGAACCTCAGTAGCTTCATTGTCTCATTCAACTCCGTACCGAAACGGCGCGCCACCGGGACGCGCCGTTTGACGACGATGACTACTCAACTAGTCTGCGGGGGAAAACGCGTCGACCTCGTTGATGATCCAGTCTGCGATGTGCTCACCCAGCGCCTGCCCTTGAAAATCGTCGTAGCTCCAGTGCACCCCGTTGTGAATCCGACTCACCCCATTGGCGATGCGCGCATCAAACAGCGAGTCATACAGGATCGGAACCAATGGCCGCGGCACCCCACTCGGATCGACACCCAGGCCGTTGAATTCATCCGAAATGAAAGTAAACGGCGTCGCATCGCCAAACTCGGCAGCCAGTATGGTCATGGTGGCGGCGCCGAAGGTGGCATGCCCGGAAGGATACGAGGGGAACGGCGGGGTCGGACGCACGAAGTCTTCACCCGGCGGCAATTCGACGTTGAGGATCGACACGCCCACTGGATCCCAGGTGGGGTCGGCAACGGTTGCCGGGTCGCCCTCATCGATACGGATGCCAGTCACCGGTCGCCAGTAGTTGTAGTAGTACTTGGAGTCCCACGCAGCGATGCCGGCATCGCCCAGGCCCGCATTGACCATCGCGATCATGCGCAGGATCTCTACCGCGTCGGCAGCGCATGGCGCCGGATTTTCCGGCAAGTTACCGGTCATTGGATCAATCGCATTGGGGTTGTCGCAGCCGAACTCCTGCAGGATCACGCCCATCGCGTACTGGTTGTACATCCGCGGCGGCGTACCGAGCAGCGGCACCGCATCGTAGCCCCAGAAATTGCCGTTGAAGCGAGTGGCCGGGGTCGAGGTCGAACCTGGCTGCTCGGGCGAGCGACCCAGCGCCGCAACTTCATTGTAGGCATCGGCATAGGCGGCGGTGCCCGCTGCGGGATAGGGCGGAATGCGGAACTGGTTACCGCTGGAGAGGGTGAAAGGCTTCACACCGCCCCAGTAGGCGCCCAGGGAGACGTTGAAGTTGAGCTGGTCGAACTCCGGCGTGTTCGGATCCGGTGTCCAGTCGAACAGCCCGGTTGCGCCGTCGTTCACCGAACCACCCCGATAGGTGGCAGTGCCATCGGCGATCCGTCCACCCTGTCCGAATGAGGGCTCAGCGTCGCGTGAGCGGTCGTTGACTCGCTCGACCAGCATCCTGAGCGCGACCTGATTGCCGAACAGGACGCCACGAGCGACTCGGCTGATCGGCTCGTCGAGCTGAGTCAGGTCGGAAATCAGCAGTCCGTCCAGCGCCTGCCTGCGCCAGGGAAACAGCGCAGTGAGCGTCCGGTGGGCCGCAGCACTGATCGCCGCGTCCTTCGATGAACGTCGAGTCAGAGCGCCGAACTTGATATTCAGATAGGGCTCATAGGCCTCGTCGTAGGCGTTCCCGGCGTCGTACATGGCAATCGACACCATCGCCAGCGCGCGGCTGGTGCGGCCCGGACCGCCCTGCACAAATGGCGGCAGGCCACCGAAGTCGTCGGAACCGGTGTGGTCCAGCGCAATCGTGTCGAGCAGCACGTCATGCCAGAAGATGACGCGGTCGGCCGTGGTGGTCAGGGTCGGTGCTGCGGTCTTGGCCGACAGCTGGGTCAGCACGCTCTGGGTGAGCGCGTGCTTGCTGGTCCTGCCGAGATAGCCCAGCTTCTGGATGTCGGTGAATTTCTGCGAGGTGTCCTCGAAGTCGTCAGCCACCGCCGGACCCACCACCAGCAGGGAAGCTGACAGTGCCAGAGCGGCCATTCGGCCAGTGCCTCTTGAACTCATCTGAGGACTTCGTAGGCAAGGCGTAGCCGGTACGCCCGAATGGGTGTTCATCGTTGCTTCCTTATGGCTAGTCCGTGCATCCACGGAAAGTGAAGACAGTCCCCTACGCGACAATCATGCCTTGCACGACATTACATTTTGTGATGATTTTCACATAGCTGAATGCTTGGTGAAAGCTCGGTGGAGCCACGGCCGGTACTGCTGATCCTGCAGATCAATTTCAGCTCTTCCCATCGCGCCCAAGACCAGAGCAACGGAGCTGTGCCTGAACTCAGCCTCTTCGGCCAAACGAACCGAGCCTGATCCTCGCCCCATCCGATGACCCGCACGCGGATCGGATCCCGGAGACCTTGCCCGCCACCCAATGATTACCGACACCAAGCAGCGTATGGGCGTGGATTGGGCCTGACTGATCAAGTGTCTGCGAACACCGGGGGCATGTGAACACCTGTGAACAATCAGACCTTGCGAGTTCCTGGCGGCTTTCGTCTGGTATGAATCTGAAATCCGTTCTGCTTTGTCGACGCGGGACGACCCCGTCGCAAAGCACTTCCCGCGGCCAGGCCGATCAATCAAGGAGTTGCCCGGTGATATTGAGAATCATCTGCCTCCTCGGGCTGTGCGCGATCAGCGCATCGCTGCACGCCGAGCGCCTGAGCGACCTGAGCTCTCCCCTGCCCCAGTCCTATGTCGCCGATCGCATCGGGCTATTGGCCGCGGACAGCAAGCGCGAATTGGATCGTCTGGCGAGTGCGCTGGACGATGCTGGTCTCGGTCAAGTCACGGTGGTGGTGATCAACAGCACCGAGGGCGTCGATCATCGTCAGTTCGCGACGGATCTTTTCAACCGCTGGGGCGTGGGTGACGCGCAGCGCAACGACGGCACCCTGATCCTGCTGGCACACCAGGACCGCGCCGCGGAAATCGTGTTGGGCAGCGGCATCGACAGCCCCCAGAACCGGAACCATACCGACGCCATCATGGACCAGGTGATGCTCCCGCAGTTTCGCCGCAACAACCCCGATCTGGCGGTGATCAACGGAGTGACCGCGCTGCTAAAGCGGGTCTACGCGCTCGATCTGAGCAGACCGACCGAGCAGTTCGCCGCGGTTCCTGCCACGCCACCGGAAACAGCCGCACAGCAGGTGAGCACCCCCGCGGCCCGGGCTCCGGCAGCTCCGGCGTTGCAATCATCCGAAGACGAGCCCACCGCATGGGGCTTCCTGATGATCGTCTATGTTGTTGGCGCGGCACTGGTCTGCGCCCTGCTTTATCTGTGCTGGCTGATCCTCAAGGGAATCTGGCAGGTGCTGACCTGGTTCGGGCGCGGTGGCACCACGCTGTGGTGGTTCACCGGTTCGCGCTGGTATGTGCGGCGCTGTCCAAACTGCGCCGCGGCAATGGAGTTGTTGTCTGACGAGGCCGACGACGCGCACCTGAGCCCCGGAGAACTGGTGGAGGAGCGGCTGAAGAGCGTTGACCATCGGGTCTACCGCTGCCCTGCCTGCGAACGCGTTGAGAAGCTCGCCAGACGGACCTGGTTCAGCCGCTACCAGTCCTGCGATCAATGCGGAACACGGGCGCTCAGCAGCCAGTCTCATACCCTGAAATCGGCCACCGAATACTCGACAGGTTTGCTGCGCATTGACACCCAATGCGGCCATTGCGGGATGCAGCAAAGCGAGGAACGGGCACTCGCGCGTATCAGCAGGCACAGAAGCAGCTCCGGCAGCGGGCGCAGCTTCGGCGGCGGAAGCAGCAGCGGCGGAGGCTCCAGCGGGCGCTGGTAGCGGCAACTTCGCGGTGATCGTTTTCGATGAGCGCCCTCAGTCGCTTGGGTAGTCACTCAGACGCACCTCGCCACGAACCCGATCAAAGCGCGCATCAGCCTCAATCAGGGCCGTCGACAGCACGTGGCCAGCGGGTCGATCGAGCAACTCGCGCAGGTGCTGCGCCGATTGCGCCGGTTCGCCACTGAGGGCTTCGATCTCGGCCAGCGCCAGATGAAAGGGCGGTGCGGTGACCGCGTCGCGCGACAGCGGCAGGCTGTCGGTGATGCCGCGGGCAATGCGCAGCGCCGTTTCGGACTCGCCGCTATAGGCCAGCACCAGCGCCTGCATGATATGGATATTGCGATCCTGATCTCCTTCCGCAAGCCGTTCGGAAACCTGCTTACCCGCCAACGCGAACGCTTCGGTCGCCGCGTCCTCGTTATTTCCCAGCTGTAGCGCCATGCCGCGCAGTAGCGCTTTTGGCGTGCGCGTGGTCGGCTGAAAGGGCGTGATCACCCAATCCGGCGCGGAATCCAGCGCCGTCAGCGCGGTGGCGGAATCGCGCTGCAGCCAGGCAATCGCAAAACCGACGCCGTAGCGATAGCGGTTTTCCCCGGCGCTGGGCGGCAGCGCCTGGAAGTCAGCCGCCGCCTCGCTCACCTTGCCGGCCATCAGTCTCCCGATGACCCGATGCAGCCGCGCGCTGTCCTGATCCGGATTGGCGGCGAGGCTGCGATCGTAGGAGGCAACCGCATCGGCATAGCGACGCTGCATCATCAGCGCGTGCCCGCGCTCCAGGTGCCAGCGCGGATTGCGCGGATCCAGCGAGATCGCCTGTTCGTAGGCGGCAATCGCGCCCTCGACCCGACCCTGACGACGCAGAACGCTGGCGATGGCGACGCTGATCTCCCCGTCGCCCGGCTGGCCAACCCGGGCCAGCTCAAACTCACTCAGGGCGCGCTCATAGTCGCGGTCGCGATAGTAGTGCACATAACCGAGCGCCAGATGCCCCTGCGGCAGATCGGGAGCCAGCGCGACGGCGGTGCGCGCCGCCTGATCGGCTGAGCGCTGGGTGGCTGGATCGGTGTCCAGGTAGTACCAGCCGCTCAAGCTTTCAACATAGGACAAACGCGCCCAGGCCAGGGCAAAGGTGGGGTCGTCGGCAATCGCCAGTCGGTAGAGTCGGCGAGCTTCGGCGGCGGTCGCCGCCGGGTCCTGTGCGCGCTGCGCGGCGATCTGCTCGGCGAGATACTCGGCGCGCAGAAAATTGTCGTAGGCGGCCAGATTGCGGGTGGGCACAAATTGCATCTGGCTGCGCTCGCTGCGGGTCATTGCGACCCTCAGCGCTCTGGCGACCTGCTCGGCGATGTCGTTCTGCACCTCGAACACATCGCCCACCTCGCGGGTGTAGGTCTGACCCCAAGCGTGCTGACCGTTGGCCCCATCGACCAGCACCACGTTGACGTTGATTCGCTGCTCATGGCGCTGGACGGTGCCTTCGAGCACGAAGGCCACCCCCAACTCGCGCGCCAGTTCGGCCGCCTCCCGCTGCAGATCGGTCAGGTCCTGGGTCGCACTGCGTGAAAGCACCTTGAGATCGGCGATGGCCGCCAGCTTGGCCAGAATGGTGCTCTGAATGCCGGCCGCGAACCAGCCGTCATCGGCAGTTCCATCGAGGTTTGCGAACGGCAGGACCGCCAGCGAATTCGGGTCAACCGGCTCCGCCTCGGGATCGGGAAACCAGCTCCCGAGGGCAATCCAGGCCACCGCCAACGCCAGCATCAGGGACCCGACCGGGAGCCACCAACGTCGACGCCGAAGCACTGCCCGGTCGATTCTTGCTTCGGTTTCTGATTCGTTCTCGGGCGGCGCAACTGGCGCCAGTGCCGCAGGTGGGGTGCGAGGCTGGCGCCGGACCTCTCCGACGAAGCGATAGCCGTGGCCGCGAACGGTTTCGATCCAGGCCGGATCTTCGCCGTCATCGAGCGCCTTGCGCACCGCGCGGATGTTCCAGCTCAGGTTGTTCTCTTCGACGATGGTCCGCGGCCACAGCCGCTCGATCAGCGCCTCGCGGGTCTTCAGCCGCCCGGGGTCCTCAATCAGCGCCAGCAACAGGTCGAAGCCCTTCGCGGTCAGTGCCACCGGCTCGGCGTCTCGGTACAGCCGCCGCTCTGCTGGATCGGCGCGGAAACGCCCAAAGACGTAGACGCAACCCTCCGTTAGATCGATGGAGCCGGGTTCTTCGGAGGACTCTTTCATGAATTCAATGACTTGGCCGCGCTCTCACAGCTGGATCACAGAATAAAACAAGGCTCTCCAAAGGTCATCCCAGCGCGCTCATGGGACTGTATGGCCACCTGGAATGCGCCGCTGGTGGCAGCTCACAAGCGCGAGCCCTGACCAGCCGGCAGCACCCCAATACCCCATCGATCAGGAGTGAGAAAATGCAGTTAGCCACCGTTTTTCGGCTCATTCTGGCGTCAGCCTGGCTGACCCTGGGCGTCGCGCATGCTCAAGGCAGCGCCGATTACCAGTTCCAAACTCGCGCGGCATTGCCGCTCGGACTGGGCGGGCATGCCGCCACGGTCCTTGATTCAGGGATGGTCCTGGTGGTCGGAGGGCAGGCGCAGAGCAGCGCTTATCAGTCGGCTTGCTATCTCTACGACCCGGCGCTGGACCTCTGGACCGCCACTGGCGCGCTGGCGGAGGCTCGCCGGGGGGTCAAGCTGGCCCATCTCAACGGCGGCGGCGTGCTCGCGGTTGGCGGCAGCATCGGCGATTCGTCAGCGAGCGTGGAGCGCTACAACCCGACCGACGGGCAATGGCAAGTCGTTGAGTCAATGGGCGTTGCCCGCGACAGCCACGCGGTGGTCACCCTGATCGATGGGTCGGTGCTCGCCATTGGCGGCCGTGAACTGGTCAGCGGCACCGGCACCGTGCTGAGCAGCGTCAAACGATTCGACCCCGGAACCGGCCTGTGGAGCGCGGCGACGCCGATGATCTACACCCGCATGAACCACACCGCGACTCTGCTCGACAACGGTGAGGTACTGGTTGCCGGCGGCTACGGCGGCAGCGCGGTGGGTGCCCTGAGCAGTGCAGAAATCTACAACCCGCGGACCGGCGTCTGGCGCCCCGCCGCGGATCTGCCCGAGACTCGACTGAACCACATCGACCTGCCGCTGAACTCCGGTGAGGTGATGCTGGTGGGCGGCAACGCGGCGCCCTTCGGCGCTGGCGTCAATATCGGTCTGATCTACGACAGCGTGGCGGACAGCTGGCGCTCCAGCGCCCCTTCGGTCTTTGCCCGGCGCAACACCAGCGCCGTTCGCCTGCA
>JAGRJL010000391.1:10397-15610 GCA_020442775.1 Lysobacterales bacterium
ACCCAGCGGATGATCGAGCGCCGCTTCCTGCATGTCTCGGTGGTGCTGCAGTCCGGCGATGTGCTGGTCATCGGCGGGCAGCGACCGACTCCCTCGGTGTCCAATCTGAGCGCGGTGGAAATGATGATGCCACCGCCTGATGAGTTGTTCAGCAGCGACTTCGAGGACGCGCTGAGCAGCTGACGGAGCCGGATCGGCGGACCAAGCGACCAGGGATTGATCCACTTGAGGCACCTTAGGGCGTTGCCGGTCGCGGCGAACCGGCAACGCTCGACAAATGCTCTACGTCCTCTAGCGGACGGCAGCGGGAATGCGAATGGAGGCCTGCCTTGAGATCCCGCCAACGCATCCAACGCGATCTAATTCACACGTTATT
Source organism: Lysobacterales bacterium (assembly GCA_020442775.1). GTDB lineage: Bacteria > Pseudomonadota > Gammaproteobacteria > Xanthomonadales > SZUA-5 > SZUA-5. Next base: position 10,774 of record JAGRJL010000391.1, read on the forward strand.
GGCTGGGTGGACCGATTTCGCCCAAACCCCCCACCTGCGCCGCTTGAGATGGCCGGCGCTAACCCCCGGGTGAGGATCTTCGCGCCAAGCCGGCCCACGCTCATGGTCAGCCGCCCTACCCTTGATTGATGCGCGGCATGGCTGCGCAGCGTCTTGCTTCCTACCCCCCCGATCTGGCCGTTGCTACAGGGGAAATCGGTGCAGGGGCCTCAAGGCTGGGTGCGCAATGCGATGATCGCTTCCGTGGATGCAGCGCGGCGGGCTGGAATCCACGTCGCCAACAGGGCGACCAGGAGGGTCAGGACTGCCACCGCGGCGGCGGTCATGGGATCGCTGTCGCTGACCGAATAGAGCTGGCTACGCAGGGCTTTGCCGAGCAACAACCAGATCCCGAGGCCGATTACCAAGCCGACAAGCACCAGTCGGACCCCATCAGCGAAAACCATCCCCAGGATATCGCGCCGTTGCGCACCCAATGACAAACGCACGCCGATTTCGCCGCGCCGCTGGGCGACGCCAAAGGCGAGAACGGCATAGGTCCCAATCGCCGCTAGCGTTAGCGCGATGCCCGCAAACAGCATGACCAACTGCAGTGGTCGGCGCTGCGGTTCCAGGGAGTCTTCGATGCGCTGTTGCATGCTGATCAGATCGAACAAGGGCTGTTCGGGATCGACCTTGCCTACGACTTCGTTCAACCCGGCACCCAGTTGCGCAAGCGGTAGGTCAGTCTTGATGACCAACCTGAAAATGCGTGTCGGGCTTTGCCGGTAAGGCCAGTAGTAGGTGGCAACCGCTGGTTGTGCCAGCGACTGCTGCCTGATGCTGGCAGCCACGCCAACTATGGTCCGCCACAGCAGTTCCCCGTTGATTCCGCTGGTGGCAATGCGTTCGCCGATGGGATCGCGTTCGCCGAATGCCTGTCTCGCCAGTTCAGCATCAATGATGACCACTGGAGGGGCGTGATCGTCATCGTCTGGGTTGAAGCCGCGCCCCTTGAGTAGGGGCACAGCCATGGTGCTGAAGTAGTGTTCATCAATGGTTTGAATGTCGCCGGTCCGGGCGCTGCCATCGCCGGGTTCATCCCCCTCAATAAAGTACGGCGCGGAGCCGTAGTCGGAAGAGAAAGGCAGGCTGTAAAGGAGGCCGACGGAGGCAACTCCGGGCAGGCTGCGGACTTCCGTCAGCAGTCTGTCCAAAAAGGCACGCGTTTGTTCCGGCTTGCTGTAGCGATCTCTGGAAAGTTGCCCGCCGACGCTGACCAAGCGCGCCGCCTGAAAGCCGGGATCGGTCGCCTGTAGATTCAGGAAACTGCGCAACAACAGACCGCCGCTTGCCAATAGCGCGACCGAAATCGCGATCTGAGCCACGACCAGCGCCGCACGCAGCCTGCGAGCGGGCCGACTACTCCTGCTGCGATCACCGTCGTCTATTGATATGGACCCACCACTTCTGCGCCCACTCAAACTGAGTGCGGGCGCCAACCCGCAGCTGACGGTCGTCAGAAACATGCAGGCAAAGACAAACAGCAGCGCTCGGAGATCCAACTCTGGGGCGAATCCCTTGCTTGCACCATCGAGACCACTGGCACGCAGCACCCCCATTCCGGCAATAGCCACGATCATGCACAGGGCTCCACCGATTGCGCTGATCAATCCACTTTCCACCAGCAGCGGGCGCGTGACTCGCCAGCGACTGGCGCCAAGTGCCGCGCGCAAACTCAGTTCGCGCCGGCGCTGGTGGAAGCTGATCAGCATCAAGTTGGCAACATTGGCGCAAGCGATGGCTAACACCAGCAAGACCGCCCCCTGCAACAGCCACAAGGTGCCTGCCCGGTTCTCGATTCGGTAGCTGTGTAGCGGTACCGCGCGACCAACAAGACCCTTGTCGGCAACCGTTGCGGCCCATCGCGAGCCGCTATCGGCTGAATCGGCCGAGCTCAAGCGCTTGATATTGCTGGCGATGATGGCGGCGAACTGGGATTCCAGTTGCGCAATGCTGGCATCCGCTTTCAGCCGGCCAATCGATTGGGCGAATTCAAACCCGCGCAGCTGATCGGTCAACTGACGTTCGCTGAAGACAAAGGGCACCCAGAGCTTGACTTGGGGGTCCGGAAAGGCAAAGCCCGCGGGCATCACTCCAATAATCGTGTGCGGCTGACCACTTAGGCGAACTTCGCGGCCAATGATGTCCGGATCGGCGCCGAATTGGGTGCGCCACAGCTTATCGCTGAGCACCACGACCTGCTGATTGCCGGGAGACGATTCTTCCTCGGCAAAAGTGCGGCCAAGGCGCGGCTTTACACCGAGAACGTCGAACAGGGATGGCGTCGCAGAGACCCCCTGCAGGCGAACCGGCCCGACCGCATCTATCAGGTCGTAGCTGTAGTGGTAGTAGAGCGCGCTCTGTGCCAGCGCTCCGGCTCCCTGGCGCCGGTCGAGATAGTCAATGACGGTATTGCTGGAATCCAAGACCCCCATCTTCGGGTAGCTGTTGAAGATCTGAACCAGCCGCTCGCTTTCCGGGTAAGGCAGCGGCTTGAGCAACACGCCATTGACCACGCTGAACACCGCCGTGTTGGCGCCAATTGCGAGCGCCAGAGTGAGAATCACCACGCCAGCGTGAGCGGGCCTCGCCCAGAGCCGCCGGATGGCACTCTTCAATTCAGAACCGATGGTGAACAACATTCAGGGCCTTCGCTACTTGTTGTGCAGTTTATGCCGTCATCGCAACGGCTGCCGCACTAGTTCGGCTGGGGTGCCGGACCGCCGAGGACGACATGGTCGCATTCCACGGGAGATTCTCCGGCATACAAACTTGGCCCATAGGCGAATCGCAGCCCAGAAGAGATGCCGTCGAAGTCGAGGCGATGATGCTGTTCCGAATCCAGCAACTCAGGATCGTTGAGTTCTGGGAAGTCTTTGACGAACGCCAAATCGGCAGATTTGCCTCGGCATCTTTCCTGTTCCGTGAGCGTGTGGTACCTCGGGACTCACTGAACAATTCACACGAGCCGCGTTTCGAGTCCAAATCGGTTGCTGGTAGGCGCAGTCCCGAAGGGCATAGTGACTCTATGCCGGAGGGCTGCAACACCGCAGCAACCGATTTGGGCCGAAACCCTTCGGGACGACACCTGAGAAGCCCACCAGGCCTCGACCCTCCGACGGCCATGTTGCCTTTGGTTCAAAAGTCGAGGGGATCGGTTAACCCATGTCACAGGCACATTTCAGGCTTTAGCAACCAATGCGAATTGAATACCGTCTAAAATTCTTCGATTACATGATTTTCAATGCAGCACACCAGTTCCTGTCATTCCGCATGCAGGGCCTTTATCTATTCTTTTCCGCCATCATACTCTTTTCGGCTTTCAAGGTCGGGGCGCTAGCGGCACTAGTGACGGCAGCGATCTTTTATCTGGCGATGTGGTTGTTGCAGCTTCTCTTCAACGTCATTTATACCTACTCCGCAAGAAACAAGTCATTGCTGACAGACCACGTGATCGAGATACAAGAGGATGCCCTTTTTGAAGAATCTGCATACAGCAAGTCATTCCACTACTGGCCCGGGGTTGCAAAAGTTGTGGACCGACCAGGTTATGTGGCGGTTTACTTGACTGAATTGACGGCTCACATCGTTCCCAAAAGGGCGTTTCGGGACCGGAAGCAAGTGGAAGAGTTTGTTGCACTCATCAAGGAAAGACTGCATTCCAGTCATGAAAAACACGCCACCTGACCGACAAAGCCCAGACCACCAGCGGACCCGCATGATTGAGTCAGCAAAGGTAGCAGCCCAAAGTCTCCTCAGCACGAGTGCTGTTCATTCAGCAATACCTGCCGCCAGGCAACGACGACCCTGAGGCAGATGCATAACAAGGAACAACCATGAATTCCCGACGCTTCATCCAGTGCGATGTATTCAGCCCCCTACCGACACAGGGCAATGCGCTCGCCGTAGTGGTCGATGGGCAGGACCTTTCAGAACAGCAGATGCAGCAATTTGCGGCATGGACCAATCTCGCCGAAACCACCTTCCTGCTGCCGCCCGTAGACCCCAGCGCCGACTATCGGGTACGGATCTTTACGACGACTCGGGAGATGCCCTTTGCCGGCCACCCCACCCTGGGCAGCTGCGCGGCCTGGCTGCGCAGCGGCGGTGTTCCACGCAATCCGCGTCTGGTCCGCCAGGAGTGCGCCGTGGGGATCGTTGAAATCGACGTCTCCCAGGCCAACGAACTGGCCTTCGTGGCCCCGCCGACCAGAATCGAGCCCCTGGACCCTGATCGCCTGCAGCTGATCGTCGAGGCCCTGGAGATTCCGCAAGACGCCATCTTGCGCAGCGCCCGGCTGAACAACGGCCCGGTCTGGCAGGTGCTGCAGCTGGCTTCCGCGCAGGCCGTGCTGGCAGTGGATTCATCGCGGGTTCGCTGGCCCGAGTACACGCCAATCGGCCTGATCGGCGCACATCCGCCAGGTTCCGAGTGCGACTACGAAGTACGCATGTTCGCGCCCTCCAGCGGCATGAGTGAAGATCCCATCACCGGCTCGCTGAACGCTGCCATCGCGCACTGGATGCGGGCCGACGGCCGCCTTTCGGGGCCCATCAGGATCGCGCAGGGGACCGCCATCGGCCGCCACGGTCGGGTGTCGATCCGTCCAGATGGAAGCAACATCTGGATCGGAGGGCAGGTTCACGTGCTGATCGTGGGGACTATCGACCTGTAGGGATCTTGCGGCCATCAATTGCGACACGCCGCCAAACACGCCGTCGCTGGCGACGCTGGAACCGCAATCATTCCGCGTGCTCGCCGCGCGCTCTCAGCACCAGAAAATTCCTGGCGCTG
>JAGRJL010000392.1 GCA_020442775.1 Lysobacterales bacterium
CTGTTCTATGCCCGTCATTTTGCGATTCCGTGGCTGGGCGGCGAGGGCGACGGCTTCCCCACCAACCAGTTCCTGTGGGACGACTACGCGCCGGTGTGGCCGACCAACGGCCCGGGTGATATCGGCGGGCGCTTCGAGACCATCCCGGCCTGGGGCCTGCCGCTGATCAACACCATCCTGCTGCTGACCTCCGGCGCCACCATCACCGCGGCCCACTGGGCGCTGAAGGTGGGCAAGCGCGGCGCGCTGATCTTCTGGCTGGCCGCCACCATCGCCCTGGGTGCGCTGTTCCTGTATTTCCAGGCCGAGGAGTACATGCACGCGTACTCCGAGCTGAATCTGACCCTGGGCTCGGGAGTCTACGGTTCCACCTTTTTCATGCTCACCGGTTTTCACGGGATGCACGTGACCCTGGGTGCGATCATGCTCTGCGTGATTCTCGGTCGCTGCATCGCCGGTCACTTCACCAACGAAAACCATTTCGCCTTCGAGGCTGTCGCCTGGTACTGGCATTTCGTCGACGTGGTCTGGCTGGGTCTGTTTGTGTTCGTCTACGTCCTGTAGCTGCCACCCGCCCGCGGCGCGCGCCAAGAGGGACCAGGGAATAGGGCCCAGGGCCCAGTGGGGCCGCGATGAACCCAAGCACACCCGCAGCTCGGACGAGATGCGGGTGTTTGCTTTCTGGGCCCCAAGCCCTGGGCCCTGGGCCCTCGCCTCAAGTAAACTGCGCGGTCCCGACCGCCGGCGGCCTGCGCCGGTCCCACCCTTGCGAGCAATCCGATGAGCGACGAGAACGCGATCCTGCGCTTTGACCGTGGACCGATTGAGAATCCGAGCTTTGCCCGGATTGCCGAGTCCTATCTGCGAGATGAGGCCGAAGTCGTCGCCGATCTGATTCGGATTGCCGACACCGATGCCGACACCCGCGCCCGGGTGCATGCGCTCGCCAGTGACCTGGTCAAGCGGGTTCGCGCTCGCGCGCCTGAGCAGAGCGCAGTGGAGTCGTTCATGCGCGAGTACGACCTTTCCAGCGAGGAAGGGGTGCTGCTGATGTGCGTTGCCGAGGCCCTGCTGCGGATTCCCGATGCCGAGACCGCCGATGAGTTGATCCGCGACAAGCTCGCAGATGCCAACTGGCAGGCGCATTCGGGCAAGAGTGCCTCGACCTTCGTCAACGCCGGCACCTGGGGGCTGATGCTGACCGGGCGGCTGGTGTCGCTGGCCGACGATACCAAGCGCAATTTCGGCGGTGCGCTGAAGCGGATGATCGCGCGCAGCGGTGAGCCGGTGATTCGGATGGCGGTGCGCCAGGCGATGCGGATCATGGGGCACCAGTTCGTGATGGGCCGGTCGATTGCCGAGGCGCTGGACCGCGCGCGCAGCAAGGATCACCGCCGCTATCGGCATTCCTTTGACATGCTCGGCGAAGCCGCGCTCACCGCGGCCGACGCCGAGCGCTACTACGCAGCCTATCTGAATGCAATCAAGCAGATTGGCGCCAGCGGCCCCCATCCGGATATCCACGCCGCGCCCAGCATCTCGGTCAAGCTTTCGGCCCTGCATCCCCGCTACGAGAAGGCCAAGCGCTCGCGGGTGCTGGAAGAACTGGTGCCGCGGGTGCTTGCGCTGGCCGAGGCGGCCAAGGCGCAAGGGATTCCGATGACCATTGATGCGGAGGAGGCTGATCGCCTGGAGCTCTCGCTGGAAGTCATCGCGGCGGTCATTCGCGCGCCCTCCCTGGCCGGCTGGAATGGTTTCGGGCTGGCGGTCCAGGCCTATCAGAAGCGCACCCTCTCGGTGATCGACTGGCTGGCGGAACTCGCCCGCGAAGTCGGCCAGTTGCTCAACGTGCGCCTGGTCAAGGGCGCCTACTGGGACACCGAAATCAAGCGCGCGCAGGTGGAAGGGCTGTCCGGGTATCCGGTATTCACCCGCAAGCACAACACCGACCTGAGTTATCTGGCTTGCGCCCGGCGGCTGTTGGCACACGGCGATGCCTTCTATCCCCAGTTTGCCACCCACAACGCGCACACCATCGCGGCCATCGCCACCCACGCCCAGGCCCTGGGCGCGCCCTTCGAGTTCCAGCGACTGCACGGCATGGGCACCGATCTGTACGCCGAGGTGATTCCGGTGGAGCGGCTCAGCGTGCCCTGCCGGGTCTATGCACCGGTCGGCACCCACGAGGACCTGCTGCCTTATCTGGTCCGGCGCTTGCTGGAAAACGGGGCCAACACCTCCTTCGTCAACCGCATCGTCGACGAGGCGCTGCCCATCGATGACCTGATCGCCGATCCGGTGGAGCAGG
>JAGRJL010000393.1 GCA_020442775.1 Lysobacterales bacterium
GCGCCCGGGGCTGGAGGCAATCGAATAGAGTCGATGCTGCAGCGGCGGCAGCAGATCCACCAGCTGGGCCGCGCTGAGCGCGCCCGGATAGGCGGTGAGCAGATCGATCAGCTGCGACTGACGCAGGTACTCGCGCAGCTGCTCGCCCACGGTCGGTTCCAGCAGGGCCTGCAGTTCGGCAGCGCCGGTGGCCTCGGCGAAGGCGACGATCAGCGGCCGGCTGATCCGGCTCAGCTCCAGTTCCTCGCGCAGCCAGAGGGCCAGGCTGGCCTGGCGGCCGTCGCGCTCGATGGGCTGATCCGCCGGGCCCTCCAGTGTTGCCAGCACCGGGGCAACCAGCTGATCGGGGTTGGCAAAGCGCAGGCCCAGCGCGTCGCCAGGCTGATAGCCCAAACGCGCCGGATCGAAGGCCAGTTCCAGATGACGCACCTCGCGCAGCGCGCCGGGTGCAGTCAGCGGGACATTGCTGAGTACCTCGGCCACCACCGGCGCCGTAGGGCTGGCGCTCCGGTTGTTCGGTTGGCTGGCCCCGGCGACTGAAGCAGCCGCTGGGGCCACGGGCACAGCCGCCGGCAGGGCTTCTTGCCAGCGCGCAACCCACGCCGTGGCGCTGCGCTGAAAGTCCAGGTCCGCGTCCAGGCGCGGCTGGGCACGCTGCGCGCCCAGCGCTTCCAGCCGCTGATCGAGCGCCTTGCCGGTGGCGCAGAACTGCGGGTAGCTGGAATCACCCAGTGCGAGCACCGCGAACTGCAGACCGTCAAGCTGGGGCGCGCGGTCGCCTTCCAGCGCCGCGAAAAAGTCTCGGCAGTCCTCCGGCGGCTCACCATCGCCCTGGGTAGACACCACGAACAGCGCGTATTCGAGCCCGCGCAGATCGCGTGGCCGTACCTCACCCAGAGAGGTCAGTTTCGCCGCACGTCCTGCGCCTTTCAGACCCTCGGCCACTGCTTCGGCCAGGCGCCGCGCATTGCCGGTCTGCGAGCCGTAGAACACCGATATGCTGGCGGTCGCCGGCTCGGCCGGCGCGGCCGCACCAGGTTGTCGTGCCAATCCATACAGATAGCCGCTGAGCCAGATCAGATTGTCTGCCGCGACCCCGATCAGCGCCTGATCCACGCGCTCGAGAACCTCGGCGCCCGGCGGTTTGGTCAATGCGTTCACGACCCGCTCCAAAGAAGACGTCTAGACGTCTGGAAGACTGAACCCGTCGCCACAGACAGGGAAATGACCGGGAGTAATGAGATATGCGAAAGATGCGACAGGCACGGTTTGAAGGCGTGAGCGCTTGACGCTGCAGCTGATCGGCACAGACAGCCTGGCGCAATCGGATTCCGCTCCGGCCGGTCTATGCACCAGAGCAATGCTGGCGGTCCGCCCCAGCAGGACAGGCAAGCAGGAGTTCAGCCATGCCGATGACACGTCGAAATCTATTGGTCGCCGCGTGCTGGAGCGGTGCGGGAGGAATCACCATGGGGCTGTTGGGCAAATCAGCGCGTAGCGCCGAGTCGGAGCAGTTCGAGTTCACCCTGAGCGAGCAACAGTGGCGCGAAAGGCTTTCGCCGCAGGCCTACCGGGTGCTGCGTGAGGAGGGCACCGAGCGTGCCGGCACCAGTGCGCTCAACAATGAAAAGCGGGCCGGGGTGTTTCATTGCGCCGGCTGCGACCTGCCGCTGTTCGATGCCAGTACCAAGTATGAGTCCGGCACCGGCTGGCCGAGCTTCTATCAGCCGCTGCCCAATGCGGTCGGCGAGCGCGAGGACCGCGGCTTCTTCATGGTCCGGACCGAGGTCCACTGCCGCCGCTGCGGTGGCCATCTGGGTCACGTTTTCAACGATGGACCGCCTCCCACCGGCCTGCGCTATTGCATGAACGGGGTGTCGTTGAGCTTCGTGCCCGCTGAGTAGCGCCTTTGCCTGGGCATTCCCACAGGGGCGGCGCGGCGCCGCGTGAGTGGAATCCAGTGGCTGCGGCAGCAAAGGCGGGACTGCGCTGATCGCTATTGCTGGTCGGACCGATCCCGGTTGGCTGTTTGTTGCATCAGCTCGGCCACCGCCTGATCGCCCTGGTCGCGTCCGCCAAGGCCGTCCACGACACCCTGCCAGTTGGTGTCGGGATGATTCTGGTGCAGCTTGTACTTGCCGACGATCTGCTCGACGGTCAGCTCAATGCCGACAATGGCCCGCAGCTGTTTTTGCAGGTAGTCGGCAGGGGCCTCGTTGATCCGCCAGGGTCGGGGCTGGAAGGTCTCGTGGGCAGCGCTCAGTTCATCCAGAAAGGCGTATAGCCAGTCGGCGTCCTCGATCGCGCGCAGGCGCCCGCGTACGTGTACGACGGCGTAGTTCCAGGTCGGCACGGCGCGGCCATCGACCCGCTTGGATGGATACCACTGGGGACTGACGTAGGCCTGTGGTCCATGGAAAATCGCCAGCACCGGCTGGCCATCTGCTTCGCGCCACAGCCGGTTGCCACGCGCTACGTGGCCAACCAGCAGCGAGCGCTGATCGTCCTCGCGCCAGCGCATTGGAATGTGATTGGCGTCCGCTCCCGATTCGGTCTGGTGGACCAGCGTAGCCAGCGGATAGGCGGCAATTAGCCGGCGCAGGTCGGCGCCTTCGCCGTGCTCGAAATGTCTGGGCAGATACATGGCGGCAGATGTTCCTTGCCCGCGATCAGGGTCGACATGAGGCCGCAGAGCTTGTCACGAGCCGAGGCACTTCGCCATGCGTGCGGCCACACCCCCAACCATACGGCGGCGTATTGACGCTATGCTGAGCTCCCCGTCGCTATCGAGGCGCTCTGCAGTGCCCGCCCTGCCGCCCGGACAACGCGAGCTGACCCACTTTCCCCGCTTTGGGCTGAGCCAGTTCGCCCATCGCTTTCCGTCCTCGCCAAGCAGCACCTGCCTGCAGATCTGCGGCGAAGTTGAGCGCCCGATTGAACTGACCGATCCGCTCGACGGATTGCCCCGAGTTGAGCAGATCAGTGACTTTCATTGCGTGACCACCTGGAGCCGGCGCGGTTTGCGCTGGTCGGGGGTTCGCTTCAGCGACTTCCATGCGGCGGTGATTCTGCCGCAATCCAAACCAGCCGCAGCGGCCGAGTACCTCTATTTGCGCGGCCAAGATGGCGCGCGCACCTGCGTGTTGCTGGAGGATCTGCTGGAGGCGGATGTGCTGCTGGCCGATCGGCTCGATGGTGAGCCGCTGGCGCTCGCCCATGGCGCACCGTTGAGGCTGGTAGCACCCAGCCAGTATGGCTACAAATCGGTCAAGCACCTGTGCCGCATCGAGTTTCGCCTTGATCAGAACGGATTCCGTCCGGCGGCCTTTGCATTCATGGATCATCTGCGCGCACGAGTGGCGCTGGAGGAGCGAGGCCGCGGTGTGCCCGGCTGGCTGTTGCGCTATCTGTACCGGCCGCTGATCGGCCCGACGGTGCGTCGATTCGCCGCAGCGATGGGCAAGCACGAGACCCGAAGCGCTACGGACTGCTCAAGCTAGGCGAAAAAGGCAGAGGGTGTTTTCTGAAAACAAAAACCCGACGATGGCTCCCCATCGTCGGGCTGCTACTTCGGCATCAGCTGCTTGAGCACGCCGTCCAGGCCGCCGACCACGGTCAGGTTCCCGACCTTGTCGACGATCTTTTCCAGCGACTCCAGCTCCTTCAGCCGCATCAAGGCCGGACTCGATTCCATCAGCTTGGCGGTGTTCAACAGCGAACGGGTCGCTGCAGTTTCCTCACGCCGACGGATCAGGTTGGCCAGCGCCTGCTTCTCGGCCTCAACCACCTGGTTGAGCAGGTGCTTCATCTCGCCGGGCAGGATCAGGTCCTTGATACCCACGCCGATCAGCTCCAGGCCATAGCCTGCCAGCTTCGGTGCCGCGTACTCCGCGACCACCTGATCGAGCTCACCCTTGTTCGCCAACAGCGCGTCCAGGGTGCGGGTACCGATCGCCTGACGCAGACCGAACTGCAGCTCGCGATACAGCGCATCGCTGTAGTTCGCCACAGCGGTCCGCGCCTGCACCGGGTCGACGATGCGCCAGCTGGCCGACAGGTTCGCCCGCAGGCTGACCTTGTCGCGAGTCAGGATCTCCTGACCGCTGACCTCGGTGCTCTGCACCCGCAGGTCCAGCACCTCGACCACCAGCTGCCGCTGCACCCGAACGAATCCGTAGAAACCCGGCTGCAGCACCTGCTCGATCCGACCATCCACCCGCAGCAAGCCGACCTGGCCGACTGCCACTTCCTGCAGCACGAACAATCCGGCCACCGCGCGGCTCAGGTCGCTGCCGACGCTGAGCAACTCGCGCACCAGCTTCGGCGCCAGCGCGGCATCGCCACTCAGATCCAGCCGCTCAACTTCCACCGGCAGGCTCTCGCGCCAGTACAGCGCCTTCGCGCCCGGCGCCAGGAAGCCGGCCAGCTTGCCGTCGATCCGCACCAGGCCCAGCTCGAACGGACCCATGCGCTGCTCGACCACGTGCTCGCCCAGGGCCTCCGGCTGGCTGCGCAGATACTGATCGGCGCGCGCCACCGTGATTTCCGGACGGTTCAGGTCGTACAGATCGATGCGGACCCGGTTCAGCGGATCGAAGCGGGTGTAAACACCCGGCACCAGTACGTGTTCGAATCGACCATCGCGCAACTGCATGCCGCGCTGATAGTCGGCCACCACGACACGCTCAAAACCCAACATCTTCCTTCTCCTTCTCACGCGGCCCTGGACCATTCCAGGGCCGCTCGCGGCGCTGTCTGGATCGGGCCCGATGCCCGCCAGACCGCTGATCGACGCCCCAACGCATCGGATCAGACTTCGAACGACCTCGCCCCGCGTTCGTTCGGGGTGTTGGCAACGAGCCTATCCCGTCGCCCCGCACGGCAACCGTTGCGGTTACCTGAATCTCCGACCACGGTTGTGGCCGGAGGTTGCATGGGTCGGCAGGGGTCACGGGATCACGCGGTCCGGGCCGCCGCACGGCGCGCCTGGTCCCTGTCCTGTCACGCCATGGCGATGGTTCGGCGCGTGCAGCCATGACGGCCTGCGCAGCGTCGATCCACCGGGCCGGCGCGTCCGACAAGGACGCTGGCCGCTGCTGTAGCGGCCCGGCTCAGGGCATGATCCCGGCGGCATCACCAGCAACCTCATCCAGACGACTGTTGGCCGACACCACCCTGCCGATGACGACCGTTGCCGGTCGTCGGTACTGCGTTTTGTAGCTCGCGTGTCGGTGGCGGTCGTAAATTGC
>JAGRJL010000394.1 GCA_020442775.1 Lysobacterales bacterium
GAATCGACGCTGCCGACGGCGCGCCAGTAGCGGCTCTCGATGCCTTTGACCTGGATCAGCCAAAAACCAGACAGGCAGATTTCAAGAAGAGCTTCGGGCTAGCCTCGCAGATGCCGGCACACGGTTAAGTCTGGTCGCGGTTGAGTAGGTAAGCTGTCAGGTTTGAGAGGATTTTTCTCCGATTCAGCCACAGCTGCCCGTCCAGCCTCCTCCAGGCCGGATCCTTGCGAGTTTGGCGCCCTACCGCATCGCTGCAGCGCCTTCGCGCCCACCAGTCCCCGCACCCATCGCTGACCGAGTTGCTCGGCCAATCTGACCAGCGAATCCACGCTACTCACCGCGCGCCAGTAGCGGCTCTCGATGCCTCTGACCCGAGCAAGCCATTGCCGCTCATTGAACCCGAGGGTCCTCAGCACCGGTGGCGTCGCGACACTGATCCGCCCTCGTTTGCCGGGATGGAACCTATGGGGTCAGGTCTAGCATTGCACTATTCTGGCCCTCGCAACCCCATCACTCAGGCCCAACCCCATGGCCCGTCCCATCCGCATCGAATTCGCTGGTGCCCTTTACCACATCACTTCTCGCGGTGATCGCCGCGAAGCGATCTATGAGGACGACACTGACCGCTTTCGATTCCTGGAAGTTTTGGGCGAGGTGGTGGAGCGCTTCAACTGGCGCTGCCACGCATATTGCCTGATGACCAACCACTATCACCTTGTAGTGGAGACGGTCGATGGCAATCTGTCGAAGGGAATGCGGCAGTTGAATGGTGTTTACACGCAGTGGAGCAACCGCCGACATCGGCGGACAGGGCACTTGTTCCAGGGTCGCTACAAGGCAATTCTGGTCGATAGCGAGGCTTACCTGCTGGAACTGGCTCGCTACGTGGTGCTCAATCCGGTGCGGGCGCATATGGTCGCGCACCCGGAACAATGGCCCTGGAGTAGCTATCAGCCAACCGTCGGTCAGGCCAAGGTCCCCGAGTGGCTTTGCGTAGACTCGATGTTGAAGCAGTTCGCCCCACGGCGAAAGGCCGCGATTGGGCGCTACGAAGAGTTTGTTTTGGCCGGTATCGGCCTTGAGCCGATCTGGAAGAACCTCAATCGACAAGTCTTTTTGGGCGGCGAGAACTTCGTCAACCGGATGATGGCGTTGAGCCAATCACCAGAAGATCTGAACATTCCCCGGGTCCAGCGCCGACCGCCGGCGCCGCCGCTGTCGGAAATCGCGCGGCTGCACGGGGAGCGAGATGCTGGGATCTGCGCTGCCTGGGCAACAGGTGAGTACAGCTACAGTCAGATCGCGGCGCACTACGGGCTTCACTTCACAACGGTGGGCCGGATTGTTCGTGCGGGGAAGGTGGAGAACTAGCCTGTGATGCTACAAAGATAGACCTGACCCTATTGGTTGTGCGACTACGACGATCTGGATCGCCTC
>JAGRJL010000395.1 GCA_020442775.1 Lysobacterales bacterium
GTGGCGGCGCAGATCGCCAGCCCGCTGGCCCGACCGGTGTCTGAGGATCCGCTTGCGCAATCGCGCTGGCGTGAGTCGGGTTCGCCCTGGCAAGAGGAACTGGAAGCGGCGGCGCGGGCGCAGATTGCCGAAAAGGCGGCCGCCGAGCGTTCTCCCTGGCCCTATGACCAGCCGCTGCCGGCACTGCCCTTCGACGACTACGGCGAGAAGCCGCTGGTGATGCTGCCGCCGGAGGGCGAGGAGGATGAGGGCCCCACGGTCAAGTTTCTGGGGATGACCATCGGCATCGGCGCCACCCCGGTGCTGGACACCCCTAACGAGGTAGGTCGCTGGATCAGCGACAACCCCACCACCCGGGCAATGGAACGAATCCAGCGCAGCGAGTGCCAGCCAGCGCCCGGCGACGGCCCCGACTGGCGCAAGCCCGGCTGGTGCGGGTAGAGTGAAATTCCGGTTGCCAGTGCCTGTCTGGGCCCTTTTCCCTGGATTCTGGGCCCTGATCCTGTGCCAATCGTGATCGCCATCGTGCTTCTGCACCCATTCCCGGATTACAATCGGCCAACTTCGGGTTGGTTGTAAACAATGCTCGACAAGCTACTGAATTCGTTGGTAGCGATGGCGCCGGTTGCTTTGCTGGCCGGAATCCTGCTCGCGGCTGGCTTTCGCCGCAATCGGGTGGTGTGGCTGCTCAGCCTGCTGGCGCTGGACGCCTGGGGCTGGCACAACGCCGGTCGCGACCTGCTGATAGCGCTGGCGGCACCCGCACTGGCGCTGTGGATTTCAGTGCGTCCGGAGCGACCGCTGCTCAGCCCGCGCAATCTGATCCTGGCCGGCGCCACCGCGCTGATGCTGTGGTTTGCCGGGGGGCTGGGTGAGGCCGGGGTGGCGCGCCTGCAGGCCTGGAATGCCAATGCCTATACGTGGCCGGCGGGCTTGGGCACCATTGCCCTGCTGTACTTCGGTGCTGCCTTCGTCTGCAGTCTGCACTGGTTTCAGCGCCGCGGCGCGGCCGATATGGGGGCCAGCGCTGCGCTGGCCTGTGCCGCACTGGCGGCGATTCCCAGCGACAGCAGCGCGCCAACCGCGGCCTGGCTGACCCTGGGCGCACTGCTGGCAGTCGCCGGGGTGCTGGTGCAGGCCTTCCGCATGGCATTCGTCGATGCACTCACCGGTCTGCCCAATCGGCGTGCGCTGGATGAGGAACTGGCGCGCAGCGAGGGTCGGCTGGCGGTCGCGATGGTCGATGTGGACCACTTCAAGCGCTTCAATGATCGCCACGGCCACGACGCCGGCGACGTGGTTCTGCGCAATGTGGCCAGAGCCCTGCGCCGCTGCCGCGGCGGGCACGCATTTCGCTACGGCGGAGAAGAATTCTCGATCGTATTCACCCACAGCGACATGGAACGGATCAGCGAAGCGCTGGATCTGACCCGCAAGCGGATCCAGGAAACCCGGGTACGTTTGGGCAAGGGCCGGCTGCCCAAGAGCCGGCCGCAGGCGGTGCGCAAGGGCACCAAGAACGGTGAGGTGCACGTCACCGTCAGTATCGGTCTGGCCGGCAGCGCCGACCAGCACGCGCACCCGCAGCTGTTGATCGAAGCGGCCGACAAGGCGCTGTACAAGGCCAAACGTGACGGCCGCAACCGGCTGGTGGTGGCCTGATCAGACGGCTGCTGGCGCGGGGCTAACCGCCGCCGATCGCCTGGACCACTTCCAGTCGGTCGCCCGACTGCAGGCCAGTGGTCGAATGCTGACTCTTGGGCACGATCTCGCCGTTGCGTTCGACTGCCACGCGGCGCTGTGCCCAGCCATGCGCTTCAAGCAAGGTGGCGACGCTGGTATCGGCCGCCACCTGATGGGGCTGGCCGTTGAGCTTGATATCGATCATGGGCCCATCATAGCGATTGCAGGGCGCGGATTGGGCCTCGGCGATCGCCGATCTCAAGCCAGCTGAGCTTCGTCGGCTTTAGCTCCGGCCGCCGCGCAGTCATACTGGGCGGACCAACAACAATAAAAGCAAAGGTCTATGCGTACTAAATCCGAAATCATCGCCAACTGGCTACCGCGTTACACCGGCACCGAAATCGACCAGTTTGGCAAACACATCCTGCTGACCAACTTCGGCGGCTATCTGGATCGCTTCGCCGAGATCACCGGCGCTTCGGTGCGCGGCCGCGATCGGCCGATGCCCAATGCGACCGGCGACGGCATCACCATGATCAACTTCGGCATGGGCAGCGCCAATGCCGCGACAGTGATGGATCTGCTCGGCGCCCTCGATCCACGGGCGGTGCTGTTCCTGGGCAAGTGCGGGGGGTTGAAAAAGAAAAACGCGCTGGGCGATCTGATCCTGCCGATTGCCGCAGTTCGCGGCGAAGGCACCAGTAACGACTATTTTCCCGCCGAAGTGCCGGCGCTGCCCTCGTTCAACCTTCAGCGCGCGGTTTCCTCCACCATCCGCGACCACGGTCTGGACTACTGGACCGGCACCGTCTACACCACCAACCG
>JAGRJL010000396.1 GCA_020442775.1 Lysobacterales bacterium
ACGGCGGATTCCTCAGCGGTGGCGGCACCGTGGACGCCGACCTCAACGATACCGGCGCCACCATCCGACCCGGCGCGTCGCCCGGGGTGCTGACCATCACCGGCAATTTGAACATGGCGCCCACCAGCGTGCTGGAAATGGAGGTCGGCGGGGTCACCGTGGGCACCCAGTACGACCGGTTGGCGGTAAGTGGCAGCGCCACTCTGGACGGCACCCTGGACGTGTTCCAGTTTGGCGGCTTCACCCCGGCGCCGATGGATGTGTTCGACTTCATCACCTCGCCAACGATCAGCGGGACGATTACGCTGGGTGTCAATCCCTATCCAGGATTCACTTTGGTCACGACGCTGGCCTCGGTGCAGTTCCTGCAACCCGCCCCGCTGGTTTGCACCTGGGACGGTTCAGTGGGCAACTGGAACGATCCCACCAAGTGGCTCAACTGCGCCGGTGGTGGCGGTTCCACCCCGAACACCCCCGGGCCGATGGATACCGCCATCGCCAACGCTGGACAGCTGTTCGTCACCGTGCCGGAAACCGTCGACATCCTGCGCATCGGTGGGACGGTCAGCTTTACCTTGAACGCGGACGTGCTGGTGTCCAGCGAGTTCGACTGGACCGGAAGCGGTGTGATCGGACCCGGCATGCTCACGCTGGACTCGACCTCAGTAAGCACCTGGACCGGCACCAACCGACTGCTGGTCAACGCCGCAAGCCTGGTCAACAACGGGATGATCCAGCAGACCGCGGCAGGCACCACCGGAATTGCCTCCGATGCCCAGTTCATCAATGCCCCAGGTGCCAGCTTCGAGCTGGCATTTGGCGGCAACGCGACCGTCTTCAGTACCGATGGCAGTCCGATGGCGCTGTTCGACAACCAGGGCTCGTTCGTGATGAACGGCACCGGCTTCCTCGACCTGACCGTGCCGTTCAATAACAACGGCACGGTCGACGTGAACAGCGGCTTCCTGCAGATGATGCGCGCGGGCACCGACACCGGGCAGTACCAGATTGCCTCTCCGGGTCAGGTCACCATGAGTGCGCACACCCGGGTCGCGGCAGCTGGTAGTGATTTCGTCGGGACTGGCACACTGCAGGTCGACAATGGGGCGAGTCTGGATCTGCAGGGTGGCTTCAATCTGAACCGCCTGAACGTTCGCTTCGGGTCCAGCGTGTCCTGGCCGCAGGCCGGGTTGCTGAGTATTCCGGTGCTGTCCTTTGGCGAGGGCTCCAGCCTCAGCACCATGGGGCCACTGAACTGCGCCAATGTCCTGTTCGGAACCGATGGCCGGATCAGCGGCGTTGGCGGCGTGCAGGCCCTGACCCTGCCGCTCGGCTCTACTTTGACGTTGCCGGTCGCCGCGGCCGGAGTGATGACCTTCGACGACATCGCAGTTCAGCTTGATGGCGCCGGCCGGGTCAATGGCGGAACCGTGAACCTGGACAACGGTTCGAGCATGACGGTGGGCGCATCCGGTGTTTTCGAGTTCCTCACCAACGTCGGATCACCAGCCCAGTTCGGCTGCATCGCCTGTGGCGCGCCGACTTTCACCAATCTGGGCATCACCCGGATGAACGGCGCCGCACTCAACGACGACGGCTTCATCAACGGCCCGATTGCGGTCGACAACCAGGGCACCCTGGATCTGGTTTCGCAGCGCCTGATCATCAGTAACCTCAGTCAGAACGGCGCCACTGCGGTCACCCAGGTGTCTCCAACCGGCTCGCTGGGGACCTCCTTCCAGATGCAGGTCAATGGAGGCACCCTGACCGGCAACGGTCTGATTCAGGCCGACATCAACAACATCGGCGGCACCATCCGGCCGGGCACCTCGCCGGGCACGCTGACTATTGATGGGCAACTGGATCTCAACCCCGGCTCGATTCTGGAAATGGAAGTCGGCGGGATCACCCCCGGTACGCAATACGACCAGTTGCTGATTACCGGGGTGGCAAATCTGGACGGCACCATCAATGTGCGTCAGTTTGGTGGTTTCGTTCCCGGCCCGTTGGACGCCTTCAGTCTGCTCAGCTTCGCCTCGGCAACGGGCTCGCTGGCACTGGGGGTGAACGAGGTGCCGACGCATGTGATCAGCCAGACCCCGACCAGCGTGGTGCTGGAGCCCTTCGGCGGTCCGCTGATCGTGACCACCACCGTTGATCCTGGTGACGGCGTCTGCGACGTGGCGGGGATTGGCGATGGCTGCACCCTGCGTGAGGCGATCAATGCGGCAAACCTGGACGCGGCTGCCGATCTCATCGCCTTCAATATTCCAGGCCCGGGCCCACACACCATCACCCCGCTCAGTCCATTACCGCCGATTACCGCCGAAACGGTGATCGATGGCTACAGCCAGCCGGGATCACTGGCCAATACGCAGTTGGCCTCGGTCGGCGGACTCAACGGTACGCTGCTGATCGAATTGTCAGGTGCGGCGACCACCGGCGACGGCCTGGTCTTCGCCCAGGCGATGCCGCCCCTTCCCGATGGCGTTTCGGAAACCAAGGCCACTCGAGGCGTGTCGACCAGTGGCGTAAGCGGATTGGTGATCAACCGCTGGAGCGGCGCCGGTATCCGCATCGACTCCGATGCGCCCGGGGACTTCGTGGCGTCTTTCGGCAATTACATTGGTACCTCTGTCGACGGATTGACGGTACCGACTCCGATGCAGGGAAATGGCATCGTCATCAACAACGTGCCAGGCGGAGCGTTCGTGCAGATTGGCGGACAGAACGGAGAAGAGCGCAATCTGATTTCCGGGAACCTCAATCACGGCGTGCTCCTCGGCGGCGATGCGGTCACCGTTCAGGGCAACCTGATCGGCACTGATGCGACCGGCATGGCGCCGCTGCCAAACGGCCGCCGCGGCATATTCATGCTCACCAATACCCAGGCGATCAACGCAGTTATCGGTGGCGCCGTGGCCGATCAGCGCAACGTGATTTCCGGCAACCTTGAAGACGGCATCGGGTTGCAGTGCGCGCCCGGCACGCCGGCAGCATGCTTCGATGGCAGTAGCATCGTCGGCAACTACATCGGCGTCGGCGTCGACGGCATTGTGCCGATGGGCAACGCCAACGGGGTCAATGTCATCGACATGACCTTCGGTCAGGTCAACCTGGGCGGCACCGCGGTCGGCCTGGCCAACAAGATTGAGTTCAATCTGGGCGCCGGCGTGCGCAGCGGGGTTTTCCCGGTCGCTGGCGGCGAGGCGGTCGAAGGGCGGATGTGCATCAGTGGAAACATCTTCGCCAACAATGCCGGTCCCGGGATCGATCTTGACGGCGATGGACGCCAGATCAACGACCCCTCCGATACCGATGCGGGCTTCAATAACGGGCAGAACTATCCGGAAATCTCCAACTTCCTGCCAGACACGCCGACTACCGGGCAATTCGCCGTCGAGTACAGCGTGGATACGGCGCTGACCGATGCAGCCTTCCCGATGCAGATCGAATTCTTCCGCGCCAGTGGCGACGAGGGATTCGAATTCCTCGGGGCCGATAGCTACAACCCGGTAAGCCCTGGTGCGACCCAGCAGTTCATCCTGCCGGGATCGCCGACAATCACCACCGATGATGTGGTCATCGCAACCGCAACCGATGCCAACTGCAAGAGCAGCGAGTTCAGCTACTACGACGTGAGCCTGGACATCACCGATGACACCCCGGACCCGTCGCTGATCGGCAACGCCTATCCGGTGGAGGTTACTGCGACGCCCAACGGCCCGTTCCCGTTGCGCGGCGACATTGCGGTCGATGACGGTGCCACCCAGATGTGCAGCATCAGCATGGTTGCCGCCGATGCCAACGTCAGTTCCTGCATGCTGGGGTCGCCGCCCGATCTGGCCTCGCTGGTACTGGGCGCCTTCTATGACGATACCAATCAGCCCTTCGGACCAGCCTTCGATCCCGACGGCGAGCCGCACGTGGTGGGCAACCCGACCGCCTTCACCACCTTCAACATCAGTCCGGAGCCGAGCGGGGCAGGCGATCCCTACGTGGTCGATGTCGCGCTGACCGCTATTGTCGGCACGCCCACTGGCAGCGTCGACGTCTTGGGGACGGGCGGCGAGATGTGCTCGATCAGCCTGGTCGCGGGCGCCGGTCAGTGCTCCCTGAACGCGGTCACCGTGGGTGCTCAGGGAGTCAGCGTCAGCTACACGCCGGATCCGACTTTCGAGGCGGCCAGCGCGATGTTGCCGCATTTGGTTGATCAGGCTGCATCCACCACCCTGATCACCAGCGATACGCCGGATCCGTCCGCGCCGGGTGCCAGTGTCAACGTCCAGGTTTCGGTGCAGCCTTCGGTGGTCGGCAATATTCTGATCCCCTCTGGTTCAGTGACGGTGATGGCCGATACCGGCGAGTCCTGCGTGATCGCTGCGCTGGACGGCAGCGGCCTGGGCAACTGCAGCCTTGCGCTCAACACCGTGGGCGCACGCACGCTGACAGCCAGCTACGGCGGGGACGCTTCCTTCCTGGCCGGGATGAGCGCTGGCGAACCCCATAGCGTGGTACTGGGTCCGCCGGAGAACACCACCACCGTGATCACCGCGGCGACGCCCGAGCCCAGCGTGGTGGGGCAACCCTACAGTGTCTCGGTACAGGTGAGCGGTGCAATGGGTGGTACGCCCTGCGGAACCGTCAACGTGACCCAGCTGCCCAACAGCAGTAGTTGCGTGGCCACCCTGGCGCCAACCGCGACCCCTGGCGTTGCCGGCGGCAGCTGCAGCGTGACTGCCCCCAACGCGATTACCAAGGGGTTGCTCGCCAGCTATACACCGGGTGCCTGCAACTTCGCTTCCAGTCAGTCGGCGCTGGCCACGCACGGGGTGAACCGCGCGCTGACCACCACCAGCGTGACTCAGCAGACCCCGAATCCATCCGCGGTTGGCCAGGCGGTTTCCGTGCAGTTTGCGGTGGCGGTGGTGGCGCCGGGCGCGGGAACGCCGACCGGAACCGTGACGGTCACCGATGGAATCGACGTTTGCCAGGCAACTCTGCCGGCGACCAGTTGTCAGATCAGCTTCAAGACGGCGGGCGTCCGCACGGTCAACGTCAGCTACTCCGGTGATGCGGACTTCAGCGGCAGCGCCACCGCTGTCACCCAGCAAGTGATCGCCAATGGCGCCGACCTGAGTATCAGCAAGCGCAACGATCGCTGCGTGTTGCCGGGTGGTAGTCGGATCAGCTATCGGATCGAAGTGCAGAATCTGGGTCCAGAAGCCGTCACCAACGCGCGGGTCACCGATACGCTGCCCAGCGCGCTGAGCGGCGCTACCTGGACCTGCAGCGCGAGCGGCGGCGCGAGTTGTGTCGCCAGCGGCAGCGGCAGCATCGACAGTCTGGTCAGTTTGCCCAATGGCTCCAGTGTGGTCTTCAATCTGAGCGTCAATGTTCAGCGATCGCCGGAGCTCAGCGTCAGCAACACCGCCACCGTGACCTTGCCTACGGGCTTGACTGATCCGGTTCCTGGCAACAACAGCAGTACCGACACCGATCCCATCGGCATTTACTGCGATGGCCTGGAGGATCCGTTCAGCGATTGACGACCAGGCATACGGACCCCGGCGCCGCCGGGGTCTGTCCCAACTCAACGTCGGCCGGTTCAGCGAACCCGGTTATCTGTCGGCGCTCCGCCGATGAAGCCAAGCCTCCGCAAGCGCCCGGATCTGGTCACTGACGAGGCAGGCTGAGGCCTTGCCCGCGCTGTCCCGCGTCGTGCGGAACTGCAAGCTGTGCAGTGGCCGGGCCTTGCCCAACCATCTCTTTGGGGCAATGAGTTGCCACCGCATTGCCACATTCCACCACCCCCTCGCCACCCCGCTTTTCAGCCGAATTTCGCTGATTGCACCCCAGCACAGCCCATCATGGGTGAATTACTTTCAATAATTTTATGCACTTAGGGCAATAACCTCGAATGTTGCTTAAGTTGTTGACCAAGCTAAAAAAATGTGAAAGGGATTGGGTGTGTTGGGGGTAAAAGTGGGCTAGAATGGAAATATGTGGGGATAAGTGGATTCCCGTGGGAACCTATGTTCTACGGTGAGACCAACGTGTCGATCGATGACAAGGGCCGTCTGGCAATGCCAACAGTCCATCGGGAGCCTTTGGCTGCCGCTTGTGGCGGTCGCATGGTGGTCACCTACAACCCCTTTGAAACCCATTGTCTGCTGTTGTTTCCAGTGGCCGAGTGGGAGCGGGTGCGCGACGAGGTGATGGGTTTGAAGAGCTTCCAGCGCGCGCACCGCGAATTGCAGCGCAAGCTGGTCGGCGCCGCGACTCATGTGGATCTCGATGCTCAAGGGCGCCTGCTGCTGCCGTTAAGCGCGCGGCAGGTGGTGGGACTGGAGCGCAAGGCGGTGCTGCTGGGCATGGGTACCAAGTTTGAACTGTGGAACGAGGCGGCGCAGCGCGAGTTGTTGCAGCAGCCCATTGACGAAGCCGAAACGACCGAGGAGATGCGGTCGCTGAGTTTCTAGCTGATTAAGGAGTCCTGACCATCGTGTCCGCCGAGCTTGCCGACGCCAAGTCCAGCGCAGCCGATCAGGTGCACATGCCGGTGCTGCCCGACGCTGTGCTGCGGGGCTGGTGCGGACGGGTCGATGGTGCCTACATCGACTGTACTTTCGGCCGTGGCGGTCACAGTCGCGCGCTGCTGAGCAAGCTCTCCGACCGGGCCAGGCTGTATGCGATCGATCGAGACCCGCAGGCGTTGGCGGCGGCCAGGGCGCTGGCGGCTGAAGATGCACGGGTGACCCCGATGGACGGCAATTTTGCCGATCTGCTGCCGCAATTTGATGAGGCCAGTTGCGCCGGAATCCTGCTCGATCTGGGGGTTTCCTCACCGCAGCTGGATCAGGCCGAGCGCGGCTTCAGCTTTCAGGCTGATGGTCCGCTGGACATGC
>JAGRJL010000397.1 GCA_020442775.1 Lysobacterales bacterium
CAGGACGCTGCCGACTGCGCCGCTGTTCTGCAGGTGATGGCAGGCCACGACTCGCGCGATTCCACCTCTCTGGATGCGCCGGTTGATGACTACGTGGCGGCGCTGGATCGGCCGCTGGAGGGGCTGCGTATCGGCGTGGCCAAATGCTTCTACGGTGCTGGCGTGCATGACGCCGTGGCCGCGACCACGCTGGCGGCGCTGAAGCAGTTCGAACAGCGCGGTGCCCAGCTGATCGACATCGATCTGCCGCACGCCGAGCTGGCGATTGCCGCCTACTATCTGATCGCGCCGGCCGAGGCCTCGAGCAATCTGTCTCGCTACGACGGGGTGCGCTACGGCTATCGCTGTGAGGCGCCGCAGGATCTGGACGACCTTTACCGCCGCACCCGTTCGGAGGGGTTCGGTGCGGAGGTGCGCAAGCGCATTCTGCTGGGCACCTATGCGCTGTCCGCGGGCTACTACGATGCCTACTATCTGCGCGCCCAGAAGGTCCGTCGCCTGATTGCGCAGGACTATCAGCAGGCATTCGCGAAAGTGGATCTGATCGCCGGACCGACCGCACCGACGGTGGCATTCAAGCTGGGGGAGAAGCTGCTGGATCCACCGGCGATGTACGCCTCGGACGTGAACACGGTCGGGGTCAATCTGGCCGGACTGCCTGCCATCTCGATTCCCTGCGGCTTCGATCAGGGGCTTCCGGTCGGACTGCAGCTGATCGCACCGGCGTTGGCGGAAGGACGACTACTGGGTGCCGCTCACCAGTATCAGCGCCAAAGCGACTGGCACCGCCAGGCGCCAGGAGGTGTGCAATGAGTGCCTGGGAGGCGGTCATCGGACTGGAGGTGCACGTTCAGCTGAGCACCCGGTCAAAGATGTTTTCCAACGCGGCGACGGCCTATGGCGCGGAGCCGAACTGTCAGGCCAACGAGATCGACGTGGCCCTGCCCGGCGTGCTGCCTACGGTCAACACCGAAGCGATTGCGCAGGCGCTGCGCTTTGGTCTGGCGGTCGGCGGCGACATCGCAGCCGAAAGCGTGTTCGAGCGAAAGAACTACTTCTACCCGGATCTGCCCAAGGGCTACCAGCTCAGCCAGTTTGCGCAGCCCATCGTGGCAAACGGCAAGGTACAGGCGCGTCGCGCCGACGACAGCACGCTGACGGTGCAGCTGACCCGCGCTCAT
>JAGRJL010000398.1 GCA_020442775.1 Lysobacterales bacterium
GCAGTTCGGCCAGCGGCCAGCGCGGCCGTACCCGGATCGCTGCATCCCCGGATTCCCCTGCGGCCAAACGCAGCGCCCCGGCCAACGCGATCATCGCGCCATTGTCGGTGCAGAATTCGGTGCGCGGGTAGTAGACCCGGACCCCATCGGCGGCGGCCAGCGTGCGCAGTTCGGTACGCAACCGGCGATTGGCGCCCACTCCGCCGGCGATCACCAGCCGCTCGGCGTCGATCTGGCGCCACGCCCGGCGACACTTCTCGCTCAGGGTATCCACCACTGCCGCCTGGAAGCTGGCGGACAAATCCCGGCGCACCTGATCGCTTTGCTCGGAGTTGCGCCAGGCCAGCGCAACCTGGGTCTTGAGGCCGGAGAAGCTGAACTCCAGCCCGGGCCGGTCCAGCATCGGCCTGGCCAGCTTGAAGGCGGTTGGATCACCCTCCTCGGCCAGCTGCGCCAGCGCCGGACCGCCCGGGTAGGGCAGCCCCATCAGCTGCGCGCACTTGTCGAAGGCTTCGCCGGTGGCGTCGTCCAGGGTGTCGCCCAGCAGCTCGTAGCGGCCCAGCGCATGGACCGCAATCAGCTGGGTATGCCCACCAGAGACCAGCAGGGCAACAAACGGCGGCTGCGGCGGGTCCGCCTCCAGCAGTGGCGCCAGCAGATGCCCCTCCAGATGATGGACACCCAGCGCCGGCCGATCCAGCGCATAGGCCAGCGACCGGCCCATCGCTGCGCCGACCAGCAAGGCACCGACCAGACCGGGCCCGGCGGTGTAGGCCACTCCGTCGATCTGTGCCGGGCTGATCCCGGCCTGATCCAGCACTTCCTGCAGCAGCGGCAGCAGCTTGCGCAAATGATCGCGGGAGGCGATTTCCGGCACCACCCCGCCGTAGGCGGCGTGCAGATCGATCTGGCTGAACAGGGTATGTCCAAGCAGCCCGCGGCCGGTCTGATAGAGCGCCAGGCCGGTCTCGTCACAGCTGGTTTCGATCCCGAGGACGATGAGATTGGGCTGGGGCATGAATGGTCGGGCCTTCCGCAACGGCCGCTAGTTTAAGCGACCCCGCTGTGGAATCTGTGCCGAGCAGGCAGAAGCAGAGCCAGCCGACGCCTGCAACCGGCAGTTCGCTACCGTGAGGAACACACATCCCGCTCGCATGGACGACCGTCTTGATCACCGTCCATTTGGGTGTTTGGGCAGTTCTGAAGAAAAAACCGGGCCTCGGCGCAGGAGTTCATCTGTGAACAATGCTGGCGCCCATCACAACGAAACGTTGATTCGTTGTGTGCAGCGGAAGTCGAGGAACTGACGCGCTCCAGCGGCACCGTTGATTGAACTCCAGATTGCTGAAGATCCATGATCTTCGAGTAGCTGAACAAGCCCCCTGAAACCACCATCAAAGCCCCTGCGACCCAGCCAATCCCGGTTCTTCTTTTTCGTTCCGGTCGCGGCTGGCGTTGTGGTCGCGAAGGGTGATTGGGTCGGCTCGCGGGGCGCATGACGCGAACTGCGCGCAGCTTTCCGTCCTTTCCAGGCTCCGTCTCGAAGGAAACGAGCTCGTCGATCTGCGGGCGAATGCCGTCACGCGGAAACGCGGAGATGTGAACGAAAAGCTCGTCCGTGCCCTGAGATGGCGTTATGAAGCCAAATCCGCGCGCATCATTCCATCTCGTCAAGGTGCCGTGAGCCCTCACTGGAGAACCTCCCTGGGCGAAAAGTCATCGAGGGCCAAAGGCTACAATAATCAGATCCCGAGGGTCACGAACAGGCTCTGCCCGCGCACCTGCACGTCTTTGAGGACCAGCCGTGCCGCTGCCTGCTTGGCGTTGGTCCGCGAGAGCGTATAGACCGGATGCGACTGGTAGTACTCCGCCAGCGCTCGGGTCAGCACCTGGGTCACCTTGGCGCTGTATTGCTGGGGAACGCCCTGCACCTGCAGCCGCTCGATTTCCGGATCGGAGAGGAAAAAGGCGGCCAGTTCGGCGTCGTAGCGAATGCTGCCGGACACATCCAGGGTACCGCCCAGCGGAATCGGCGAATCGTTGACGTAGATGTTCAGCGTGACGTCCAGCCCGGCCGCCACCCGATCAAGGGACTCGATCAGCGCCACCCGCGGGTTATCCAGGGTCACCTCGAAAATCAGCAGGTAACGCCTGGAGATCGGCATCTTCGCGCTCAACTTCTCCTGCAGCTGGGCCTGAGTGAATTCGAACACGTACTCCTTGCCGCTGAAGTAGTAGTACAGACCGCCTGCGGCGATCACAGCGAGGAGAGCCAGCGCTATCAGCAGACGTTTCATCTTTTGCTCAGCTCATCGGGATGCGGTTGAGAACAATCGTGACCGTCGATCAGGCAAGCCGGAAATGGACTTTCTCGAGGAAATCTTGCCGTCCTCGACGGACTCATCGGCGCAGGGCGGATACTCGGCCCGCCCGTTCGACACGCTGAGTGCACTCGGATAGATCGGAGCGGATGACAGACGCTCACTGTAGCGGTTCGGGGGGACATAATTGATGCGCGCTGCAGCGGTGTGAGGGCGGATCGACGCATTCGAGTGCATCGAGCAATATCGCCGCAATGATCACTATTTCGGCGCCGTCCTCCCGTCCGCCCGGAGTTCACCGTTCAACTCGGCGGATCACCCCTCACTGATTCCTGCTACGCCTGCCGGCTCGGGCGGCCATGGTGCGCTCAGCTCACCGATGGTCGTTTCCATGGCCCTTTGCAGGCTCTCGCGGACCGCAGGATTCTTGCTGCTGCGCGCCAGGCTCGCCAGAGTCTCCATCAGGTCCACCAGCCTGCGTGTACGGGTGCCCTCATCCGGGCTCCATGTCGTCCCGCAGGCGCCATCCGCTGAGCGAAACCGATAGGTCGTCCCGTCGTATCCAAAGTAGAAGGAATCTTCCGCGTGTGCGATCTCCGACTCGACCAGATCGATCACTTGCTCGGCCAATTCACCCGAGATCTGCGCAAACGCTGAATCGTTGGGAATCTCTTCTAGAGCGGACTCGCCAACGCCAGATTCACCAGAACTGGGCGGCACGTGAGTGCTCGGCCAAAGCTGTCTGAGCAGAATCACATCGTAGACGCGATAGTGCTCGCCGACCCTGACCAATCGAATCCCATGCTGCGGCCTGAACCCGGATGATTCCGTGAAGCGAAACAACACTTCGCCCTGCAGTGGCCGATCCAAGAGTGCGTCGACCCGATCCGGGTAGTGGTGGTGGACGCTGCATGGCCTGAGCTGCATCGCGGCGCTGACGTTGGTGGAGCAACAGGCGAGTGCTGCGGCAGCAAGAATCGCCGAATGGAACTTCACCCTTAAGCAATCACACACGCGAAACCTCGCAGCCGATTCAGAAAATACGAAGGACCAGAATCCGCCGTCTACCACCGACGTTTGTGGCGGATTCAACCGTTACCACGGCGGAATGAGATCGCGATGAACCAAAGTCCGTTTGGAAATCGCTTCACAAGTCCGTTGCTCGTTCGCATGCCGCTCACGCCTCCCCCCGGCGATGCCGCATCTGATGCCAGGTCGACAGGACCAGCAGCAGCGCCAGCAAAGCCAGCGCAACCGGCGAGCCCACCGGAATGCTCATCGGCGCCGGTCCAGCCGCGCCAGCGACGGTGACATCATCAAAGGAATAGTTGACCGAGCCGGCGATCCTTTCGAAACGCACCTCGCGCAATCCCAGGGGGTCATGGAAACCGACGAAGATGCCCTCGGGCACGAAGAAGCCCGGCGGCAGCACGAAGGTCTGGGTGCCGCTGTTGCCGATCACGGTGACCTCCAGCACGTTGCCGGTGCTGGCATGAAGCAGCCGCGCGGACCAGAAACTCGCGCCCTCTGGCAGTTGCTCAAAACGGGCCTGCGGCGACAAGCCCACCGCCATGCAGGGGCTGAACAAACACCAGGCCGACTCCATGATTTGCGGAGAGCCAACGAACAAGCCATTGGCCAACTGCAGCGGCGAGGCCGGGATGCCGATCGGCATCGCGTCGAAGTTCTCCACGATGGTCGGCAGTCCCTCGGACTGCAGTACAAACTCAACTTCGCTCAGCTGGACCGGTTGCGCGTGGACCGCGGTCAGGGACAGGCATCCGAGCAGCAGGAGCAAGAGCCGAGAACCCGTGTAGTGGTGATGCATAGAGATATTCCAGGAATGGGGATTGGGGGAGCACAGCGACCCGCGTCTGGCGGATAAGTTCTGTGACCGCCTTATTCGCTTTCGGTTCCGGAAATTCAGCACACAATCGCGGACCCCGGTCCCATCGCCGGTGGAAAATCTGAGCGGGTTGCAAACGCGCACTTGCCAGCACGGGTGATTCGGCAAGGTGCGGGACAAGGACTTTGATGACGTCGCTGATGCGGTTGGCTGCGCCAGCACAATCCTGTCCACCGATCAGAACAAGGCAGGTGGCGAACCGCGGGGCACACTGTCAGAGCCGGAACTCGCGGTCAGGCAGGCCACCTTTTCGCGCATACTTCAATCAAGGCACCCCATAGCAAGGAACCGCAATGATCGAGGTCTGGCAGGGCGACATCACCCGGCTCAAGGTGGGCGCGATCGTCAATGCGGCGAACACCAGCCTGCTCGGCGGCGGTGGGGTGGACGGCGCGATTCACGAGGCCGCCGGGCCCGAATTGCTGGAGGCCTGCCGTGCCCTGGGCGGCTGTCAGACCGGCCATGCCAAGATCACTCCGGGATTCGAGCTCCCGGCTCGCTTCGTCATTCATACCGTCGGACCGGTCTGGCAGGGCGGGCATGCCGGGGAGGCGGCGCTGTTGGCGGCCTGCTATCGGCGCAGCCTGGCGCTGGCGATCGAACACAAGATCACCTCGATTGCCTTCCCCGCGATCAGCTGCGGGGTTTATGGCTACCCGCGCGAGCAGGCCGCCGCGATTGCGGTGCACAGCCTGAGCGCCGAACTGGTCCATGCCAAACGGCTGCGACGAGTGATTCTGGTCGCCTATCAGGAGAGCATGGCGGAGATACTGCGTTCCGCGCTGGCCGGTTCCGGCGCGGCCTGATCACGCGGATCAGGAGGAATCGGCCGATTCCCTGGCGTCTTCTGCGGCGCGCTGGCGCACCAGCGCGGCGGAGGCGAGGATGCCGACCTCGAACAGCAGGCACATCGGTACCGCCAGCATGATCTGGCTGATCACATCCGGCGGGGTGACAATCGCGGCGACAATGAAGGCGCCGACGACGAAATAGCGGCGGCTCTGGCGCAGGGTCTCCAGCTCCACCCAGCCCATCGCGACCAGAATCACGGTCGCCACCGGCACCTCGAAGGTGACCCCAAAGGACAGGAACAGCATCACCACAAAGTCCAGGAAGCGCGACATGTCGGTCATCATCGCGACCCCTTCCGGGGTGACCAGCATCAGGAAGCTGATCACCGAGGGCAGCACCAGGAAATAGGCGAAGGCGCAGCCCAGATAGAACAGCAGGGTGCTGGAGACCAGCAGCGGGATCGCCAGCTTCTGCTCGCGCTGATAAAGCCCGGGCGCGACGAAGGCCCAGACCTGGTAAAGAATCCACGGTGCGGTAATCACCACCGCGACCAGAAAGACCAGCTTGAGTGGGGTAAAGAAGGGCGCAGCGAGATCGATCGCAATCATCTGCGAGCCCGCCGGCAGCTTGGCGATCAGCGGCGTCGCCAGGCGGGTGTAGATGTCGCCGGCAAAGGGAATCAGGGCGATCAGCACCAGCAGGACCGCCATGATCGCGCGCAGCAATCGGTCGCGCAGCTCGGCCAGATGCGAAATGAACGGCAGTTCGACGTCGTCGTCCGCGCTGCTGCTCACTTCGGCGTCTCCGCATCGGGGGCCGGTTGCTCGGCTTCGGGGCGCTGTTCGGGTTCAGGCGTGCTGCCGAGGAAAGCGTCTTCCGCGTCGACCTCGGCGGCCTGCCGATTGACAGCTTCATCCGACATTTCGCTCGCAAGGCTGGGAACTGCGCTTGCGCCGGAATCAGGCTGATCCGTCGGAGTCGTTTGCCCCGCCTCGGCGATCGGATCGCTGCGCTGCAGCTCCTTGCTGAGCTCCGCGGCGCCGCGATTGAGCTCGTTGGCGGTGTCCTTGATCGCCTGCACCGGCTCCTGCATGGCCTTGACGTTGGCGCGCATCTCGTCGGCAGCCAGCTCGCGCTCGATGTCGTTCTTCAGGTTCTGGTAGCTGTTGCGCGCCCGCCGCAGCAGCACGCCGGCCGTGCGCGCCGCCGAAGGCAGCCGCTCAGGCCCCAGCACCAGCAGGGCAATCACCCCGAGCAGCATGAGCTCGGTGAAGCCGATATCGAACATGGCCCGGACTTATCCCGCGGTGCGCGCCCAGACTCGCCCTCAGGCGACCTTGTCCTTTTCGCCCTGGGCGGCCTTGGCCGGCTCCGGCGGATCGGCTTCCAGACGGCCGGCCGGCGCATCGTCCTGGCTGGAGTCCTTGAAGCTTTTGCGGAAGTCGCGCATCGCGCTGCCCAGGTCACCGCCGAGGTTCTTCAGCCGCTTGGTCCCGAACAGCAGGACCAGCACGATCGCCACCACGATCCAGTGGCCAATACTCCAACTACCCATCTCGATGTGCTCCTGAAATCTGACTGTTAAGCATAGCGCGCCGCGAGGACGACAATGACTGCAGAGGCTGAACCGACACCGATCAGGGCTGGCGGAAACTCAGCAGTAGCTGGCCGCTGGCGTCCAGCAGCTGCAGCTCGCTCGATTCAATTTGGTACTGGCTGACTTGACGCAGGCGCTGTTGAAAGTCCTGCGCAAACGCCGAGCTGGCCTCGCAATACATCTTGCTGGCGCCGATCGCACCAACCCGTAGCTGATCAGCGTCGATCTCAACAGCGGCAAAGTAGCGATTGCAGCCATCGAAGCCTGACAGCTTGGCGCCAGTGCCGTCTATGTGCTGTTGGTCTATGCGCAGGCTGACCGGCTGGGTGATCGCCGCCACCAGCGCCGGGTCCAGCGCATGCCCGTCGACCTGATGGAGCTGCCAGTCGCGGTTGCTCAGCGTGGGAGCTTGCTGAGCCTGCGGCACTGGGGCGGAATCCTGAGTGACCGGCGGTGCGCAGGCGATCAGGGCCAGTGATACGAGCGTGGCAATGGCTGTCAAACGCATGGGCAGGCTTCCAAAGTGAGAAATGGCGCACAGGAAAGGGGCGTGGCCGGGTCAACCCGGCGCGCATCGCTGCGTTCTAGGGACCCAAGTGATTCAGCTAGTCCCTAGCTTAGCGACACCAACGTCGAAAAAGGAGAACACGATGGAGACCATGACCCGAACTGTCCTGCTGGCCGCTGTGTTGTGCCTGGGTCTTTTCAGTCAGAGCGTTCAGGCCGCTGGCTGCGCCGCACCGATCAATGCCCGTCAAGCCAATCAGGACGTGCGCATCGCTCGAGGGGTGGCGAACGGCGAGCTGACCTTGATCGAGTCGGCCCGGCTCAGCGCCCGGCAAAACCACATTGAACACTTGGAACAGCGCTATCGGCGCAACGACGGCCACCTGGGTCCCGCCGAGCGCTGCGACCTCAACCGGCGCCTGAACGGTGCAAGTGGGCAGATCTATCGGCAAAAGCACGACCGTCAGCGCTACCGCTAGCCTGCATATTTCAGGAGTGTTCGTAGCGAGGGCGTCGGAGAGCTGCAGTGGTGCGGTCCGCGGACTGGAAATCGATGAAGGCGTACTTGAACAGTACGTCGAGTCGATTGGAGGGAGCAGATCGCGCCACTGCAGCTCTCCGGCGGCCGCAGTAGAAGAGTCATGAAATGTAAGGGCTGGTTCGCCCAAGCCCATCGGGCACCGGGGCCATTGAGGCCTGGCGTGCCCGTTGGCCGTTGGACGGCGACACAAGCTGTCAGGGGCTTGCGTGATCGAAAAAGGAGGCCGAGACTCCGCCGCCTCGCTCATCTGATCTGAAAACCCATGCCCAAATGCCTCGCTTTCCGCAGTCTTGTCGCAGCGCTCGGTCTGCTAACGCTCAGTCCGATGCTGCACGCACAAGCGCTGGAGCCGCAGAAATTCAATCTGGTGAGCACCGTCGGGCTGGATCCAGCGACCTGCGCCGAAAGCACCCACATGGCGCTGCCGGGCGGGACCCAACGGGTCATTGTCTGTCTGCGCGCAGAAACCAGTGAAGGCATGGAGCTGCATCTGCACGACTTGCTCTCCGAGCAGTTGGGGGTGCTGGTCAGTGATCTGCATTACACCCTCGGCGCCAATGCCTCGGTGTTCTATACCTACGCGCTCGATCTGAGCGGCACCACGGCGATCGCCAGCGCGTGGATTGCGCGGAATCTGGACGGGCAGATAGTCTGTGACTTGTCGCAGTCGCTGGTGACCGTCGGCGACACCCGCACTTCGCGGCCCCCACCGACGACGCTGGAATGCCCCTAGCCCGCCTCAGGGGCGCTATGGCGCGGTTCGCGGACTGGAGGTCGGCGAAGGCGTACTCGACTGTACGGTCGAGTCGATAGCTAGGAGCAAACCGCGCCATAGCGCCCCAGCGGAAGCCGCAGCAGAAGGTTCATGAAGAATGCGGGCTAG
>JAGRJL010000399.1 GCA_020442775.1 Lysobacterales bacterium
GTCAGGAATGCGCAGGAGGCGCCGACCGCGATGCCCATCAGAAAGGCGTCGGGATTGACTCCCAGGGCATTGGCGGTGCTGATCCCGATCGGACACATGACCGCGGCGGTGGCTGCGTTGTTCATGACGTCGGAGAGAAACATGGTGGTGACCAGCACCAGCACCAGGGCGACCACCGCCGAGCCTCCGGCCAGAGTGCCGAGCAGTCCCTGGGCGAGCAGATCGGCGGCGCCGCTGGTGGCCATTGCGTCGGCGACCGGCAGCATCGCCCCCAGCAACACGATCACCGGCCAGTCGACCTGGGTATAAATCTGGCGCATCGGCACCAGCCCGATGGCAACAAAGGCCAGCGCCCCCGCGGCAAAGGCCACCGCCGCCGGCAGCAAACCGAGCGCCGTCGTGGCAATCGCCAGCAGCATCAGCAGCGAGGCGGTCAGCGCCTGACCGCGGCGGGGCACGCGGATGTCGCGCTGCGCCAGCGGCAGGCAGCCGAAATGGCTGGCAAAGGCGCTCAGGGCCTCTGAAGGCCCTTGCACCAGCAGCACGTCACCGGCCACGATCGCGGTGGAACGCAGTCGCTTGATGGTGCGTTCGCCCTGGCGGGACAGCGCCAGCAGGTTGATCCCGTAGCGGGTGCGCAGATCGATGTCCTTGGCCGAGCGTGACACCAGCCCCGAGTAGGTGGTGACCACCAGCTCCTGGATCACGATTTCGTCGCTATTGGACTTGGCCGGAACCTCCTCGGATCGAGTGGCGTCAGCAGCGCCGTCGTCGGCGACTTCGGCCTCATCCGTCCTGGCCGCAGACTCGGCCTTTTCGGCTGCAGCCTTGGCGCCGCTCTCGGCATGCTTCTCCAGCGCCAGCTTGGCCCCCAGCGCCGAGAGCGCGGCGGCCAGTGACTCGGGTTCCACTTCGATCACCAGGATGTCGTTCTCGCGCAGCATCCGCCGCGGATTGGGCGCGGAGATGCGCACCTCGCGGCGAATCATTGCCACCACCTGGGCGTCGGCTTCTTCAAGCATCCGCTCGACCGCGCTGATCCGCTGGTTGACCGCCTTGGACGAGGCCGAGATGTGGATCTCGCTCAGATAGCTGGCCGAATCGAAGCTGCTGCTGTCGCTGCGCTTGCGGGTGGGCACCAGACGCCAGCCGATCAGACCCACAAAAAGCACCCCGATCACCGCGACCGACAGACCAACCGGGCTGAAGTCAAACATGCTGAAGCTGCCCAAGCCGGCGCTTTCGCGGTAGCCGGAGACGATCAGATTGGGCGGGGTGCCGATCAGCGTGGTCATCCCGCCCAGTATCGAGCCGAAGGCCAGCGGCATCAGCACCTTGCCGGGCGGCAATCCCTGTTTGGCCGCCATCTGGATCGCGATCGGCATCAGCAGCGCCAGCGCGCCGACATTGTTCATGAAGCCCGAGAGCAGCGCGGCCAGCCCGATCAGCGCGAGGATGCCGGTGGTGATCCCGGCGTTGCTGGGCAGCACCCGCTGGGCCAGCGCGTCTACCGCGCCGGTGATTTGCAGCCCGTAGCCGAGTATCAGCACCGCCGCGACGGTGATCACCGCCGGGTGACCGAAACCGCTGAAGGCGCTGCTGCCCGGCACCAGCCCCAGCGCCACGCTGACCAGCAGCGCGCCCATCGCGACCATGTCATGGCGCCAGCGGCCCCAGAGAAACATGGCCATGGTCGCGGTGAGCACCGCAAAGACGCCGATCTGTGCGC
>JAGRJL010000400.1 GCA_020442775.1 Lysobacterales bacterium
CCAGCGACACAATCGGCCAGCAGATAGTGACCGCTCCAGTTGTCCCAACCGGCATGGATGCGAATCTCGCCGTTGACGAAATCGGGCGCGATGCCCTCGTCGAAGCCGGCGATGGTGTCGCCCTCTCGGCGATAACCCAGGGCCGTTTCCAGCACCTTTTGCAGCGAGGCCCAGCGTTCACGCTGGGCGGAGTCGATGCTCAGCATCAAATGGCCATTGGCGGCGGTGCTCAGCGACGGCTGGCCCACGGCGAAGCTCAGCTGGAACCGCCGGCGTTGCGCAGCAGGGCGACGGTGCCCTGACCGCCGTCGGCGCAGATGCTCACCACCGCGTAGCTGCCGGTTGCGCGGGTCGCCAACTCCTTGACCGCCTGCGAGAGGATCCGCGCGCCGGTGGCGCCGAAGGGATGGCCCAGCGCCAGGCTGCCGCCGTTGGGGTTGATCCGGCTGCGCTCGACCTGACCCAGATCGGCACTCACACCCGCTTTCTGGGTGCGGAATTCGGCGCTGTCGAAGGCCGCCAGATTGGCCAGCACCTGCGCGGCGAAGGCCTCGTGAATCTCCCACAGGTCGATCTGGCCGTAGCTCAGCCCCTGCCGCGCGAGCAATCGCGGCACCGCGTAGGCGGGCGCCATCAACAGCCCTTCCTCGCGCAGATTGACCGCCGCCATCTCGAAATCCACCAGTTCCACCCGCGGCAGTTCGCCCGGCAGCCGCTTCATTCCCTCGGTGCTGGCTACCCACAGGCCGGCGGCACCGTCGGTCAGTGGTGAGGAGTTGCCTGCGGTCAGGGTCCCTGCAGCGCTGCGATCGAAGGCCGGCTTGAGCTTGGCCAGTCGCTCTGCGGAAGTGTCCGGACGCGGCATGGTGTCCTTCGCGTGGCCGTCGACCGCGGTGATCAGGGAATCGAAGAATCCAGCCTGCTGCGCGCGCACCGCGTTCTGGTGACTGGCCAGGGCAATCGCGTCCTGGTCACTGCGCGCAATCTGCCACTCCTTGGCCATCAGTTCGGTGTGTTCGCCCATCGACAAGCCGGTGCTGCGATTGGCGACCTTGGGGATATACAAACCCAGCGCGCCCCACGGCAGCTTGCCCAGCATTCCGACCCGCCCGCCGAAACTGCGGGCCTGGCCGAAGCGGCGGATCCAGTCGCTCAGGCGCTGACTCAGCCCAATCTGCACCCGGCTCATGCTCTCCGATCCCCCGACCAGCACCAGATCGGCGCCGCCGCGCTGCACCTGGGCCGCGCCTTCGAAGGCCGCCACCATGCTGGTGGAGCAGGCCAGAACCGTGCTGCGCGCGGGGACGTGCGGATCGATGCCGGCATCCAGCATCACCTCGCGGGCGATGTTCGACCAGGCCAGATTGGCCGCGACGCTGCCCCATACCACCGCATCGGGGTGATCGCCCGCGCCCAGCTGTGCCTGCATCGCGCGCAGCACCGGCACGCTCATCGCCAGCGCATCGTACTTCGACAGCTCCCCATCCACCCGGGCGAAGGGGGTGCGCAGACCGGCAGCGAGATAAACGGGCTTGGTCATGGTTGTGCCTAGCATGAGGTGACGCCGCTAGCGTACTACCAGCGCTCTATCAGCCCAATCGGCCAACGTGGCCGGCCTCTGAAACAACAAGCCCCGCAGGTGCGGGGCTTGTCTTCCTGGCCACTGGAACTGGCTACTGGAACTAGTCCCTGATCACCAACAGCCGGATCTCGCTCATGTCCTCGATCGCGAACTTGACCCCTTCGCGGCCGAGGCCGGAGTCCTTGACTCCGCCGTAGGGCATGTTGTCCACCCGCCAGGAGGGCACGTCGCCGACCACCACGCCGCCTACGTCCAGGTGATCCCACGCCTTCATCGCCTTGCGCAGATCGTTGCTGAACAAACCGGCCTGCAGGCCGAAGGCGCTGTCGTTGATCCGCTTGATGGCGTCGTCGAAGTCGCTGAAGCGGGTGAGGATGGCGACCGGACCGAAGGCCTCCTCGCAGCTCACCTTCTCGCTGCCCGGCACATCCTCCAGCAGGGTCGCTTCCAGCATCGCGCCTTCGCGCTTGCCGCCACACAGCAGCTTGCCGCCGGCCGCGACCGCTTCATTGATCCAACCCTCCAGTCGCTTGGCCTCGCTCTCGGCAATCATCGGCCCGATGAAGGTGGATTCCAGCTTGGGATCCCCCATCGGCAACGCCTTGACCGCGGCGACCAGCTTTTCCTTGACCGCATCATAAAGATCGTCGTGGATCATGATCCGCTGCACGCTGATGCAGCTCTGGCCGGATTGGTAGAAGGCGCCGAAGACGATGCGCTCAACCACATAATCGAGGTTGTCGGCCTGATCGGCATCGACCACCGCAGCGGCATTGCCGCCCAGCTCCAGCACCACCTTCTTCTTGCCGGCCTTGGCCTTGAGCGCCCAGCCCACGCCCGGCGAACCAGTGAAGGAGAGCAGCTTGAGGCGGTCATCCTCGGTGAACAGATCGGCGCCGTCGCGCGAACAGGGCAGAATCGAAAAGGCCCCTTTCGGCAGATCGGTTTCGGCCAGCACTTCGCCGATGATCAGCGCGCCAATCGGGGTGCGGCTGGCCGGCTTCATCACCCAGGTACAGCCGGCCGCGATTGCCGGCGCGATCTTGTGCGCGGCCAGATTGAGCGGAAAATTGAACGGGCTGATCAGCGAGCAGGGCCCGATCGGCACCCGTTTCCACATCCCGCGGTAGCCCTTGGCCCGCGGCGCAATCTGCAGCTCCATCACCTCGCCGCCGCCACGCACCGCTTCCTCGGCGCCAACCCGGAAGGTGTCGATCAGCCGGCTCACTTCGCCGCGCGCATCCTTGATCGGCTTGCCCGCTTCGATACACAGCGCCAGCGCGATTTCCTCGAAGCGCTCGGTGAAGCGTTTGACGCAGTGATTGAGCACATCCTGGCGCGCGTAGGCCGGCATTGCCGCCATTGCCTCCTGCGCATCAACCGATGCCTGGATCGCCTGATCAATGACCTTGGCATCAGCCAGAGCCACCCGCGTCGCCACCTCACCGGAGAACTTGTCGGTGACTTTCAGATCGGTATTGGCGGCAACCGCCTCGTTGGCCAGGTAGTAGGGGTAGGTGGGTTTTAGCATTATCGAACTCCTGAACGTTCGAGCCCGGAAGGAGGGCTGAGGGCTGAGGGCTGAGGGCTGAGAAGAGCATCAGCTTCGCCCAGTTCATAGGACATTTGTTCCTCACCGACGTCTCGAGCAGGTCGCAGTCGGCGTTCAATCGCCCGGAGCATGCGACCAACCTCGTCGGCATGAGCCATGCTGGTTTCAATGGCAGATTCTTTGACCAGACCGACACGGACACAAAGAAGCAGTTGGGTCTCCAGTTCTGCCAACGACCCGCAGGCGATCGTTAGGAAACGACGGTACTCCTTGCGGCTGCGGCGTTCGTGGCCTTCGGCGATGTTGGACGGAACGGAGATCACGGCGCGACGAATTTGGGCGGTAAGTCCGAAGCGCTCAGAACTCGGAAATCCGGTCGAGAGGGCGTAAACCATTTCGGCCAGCTCCATCGCACGCTGCCAGACGACCAACTCGCTGTAGGACTTGACCATGGGGGACTATGCGAGTCGGGCTTGGTCGCCGAGAGTGAGGGCTCTCAGCCCTCAGCCCTCAGCCCTCAGCCCTTTCTCGCTCTACAGCTTGCTACTCAACTCCCGAATCTCATTATTCAAGATCCGATCATTGTCCGAGTAATCAATCGGCACATCGATCAGGTGGACGTCGTGGGTGTCGATGCAGTGCTGCAGGATGCGGTCGAAGTCGTCGGCGCTGGTCGGGCGGTGGCCCTTGGCGCCGTAGGACTCGGCGTACTTGACGAAGTC
>JAGRJL010000401.1 GCA_020442775.1 Lysobacterales bacterium
ATGAATAATCCGGGCTAGTGTGGTGCCCGGTTGAACTTGGTTGAGATGGGTTTTGATTTGAGACTGGGCGCGAGGCGCAAAGCATAGCTTTGCCTATGGTTGCGACAAGCGACGGCGTATCAGGACAAAAGACGGTGGGGTTTGCTCCAGCCGATCGACTCGGCGCACTGTCAGGTACGCCTTCACCGATTTCCCGTCCGCGAACCGCAGCACAGTGCGCCTGCAAAACCCGTGCGACGAACATGCATGAATAATGCGGGCTAGCAACGCGGCCGCCGATCCGCTCCGAGGCCTTCGGCTGTCGCAATCGCTCGTTTCATCCCACTGATCCGGCGCTTGGTCGAATCGCGCGCGACCTGGACGAACTTCGGCGCTACCTTGCAGTCAGCAGAATCGTCACTGCACAGGAGTCAAGCGCCATGTTCCGGATTCGCTACCCAGCCGCTATTGCCGATTCACTGACGACGCCGTCGCATCGGCCCGGGGTCGCCTGGATGGTGGCGGTCTGCTGGGTGGCGATGACCGCGCTGCTGCCTTTGGCGCTGGAACAGCGGTCCGCCGCCAATCCCATGACCGAAGTACTGGCAGTGCTTGATGCCGACGTGTCTGCGGCCGCGGACACGGCACCCTCCGGGGCACGCTTTGCCGCACTCTCTGGCGCGCTGCAGTGGCCCTTCGGCCTGGTGCCCACCCGGGCCATCGCAGCTGAGGCGCATGCACTGGATGATCAGCGATCAGCGCCGCCGGCGCTGGCCATGCAGTTGGACCAACGGCGGCCAGCCAGTCTGTTGGCAATGGCCACCCGGGTAGGTTCGGTGTTCGGGTTCAAGCACCCGGCGCACTTCTCGCAGCGACTGCCGGCGCGTATCCAGACCTCGCTCTGTCAACGCGGCCGGATAGGCGCGGCCGCCGCCGGATAGGCGCCAGCCCAGAGGATTGTTCAGTCCAGTTCTGTGTCAGAAAGTGCTGGGAGCTCGCTGCGGGAGCGAGGTCCGATCCGCTCCAGCGCCGGCGGTGGGGTCACGTCGCTGGGACCCCCGCGCTGACTGCGGACTCGAAACACATCGTCCGGCAATTCCCCACCGATGCTGGTGTTGCGTCGGATGATGTCAGCCAGGGTGGTGGCATTCACTTCCGCCTGCTGCTCGGGCGACAGGCGCCGCTGATACCAGAAGCGATCGCCGTCGCGCAGAGCGATGAATTGTTCGCTGATCAGGGCTTTCAGGGTCGGCCCGACCATCGCGCCCGGGACCGGGGTCTCGGCCAGCAAGCCGGTCCAGGCGTCGACCTGTTCTGCGGCACCGTAGGCAGCCATGACCCGCTCCTGCTCGGCCGTGCGCGTGGCGCCCTCGACCAGATAGCTGCTCGCCATCAGCCCCATCTCGCTGACGATATCGAAATAGCTGGGCAGACCATGATCACGGCCGCGCTGGATATTCAGCGAAGCCAGATCGAATCCGCCGCTGCCGGGCGCGCCGAACAGGAAATTGCGGACGTCGTCGATGATGTAGACGTCCAGGGTCTGACAGCGCTGGGCTGCCAGACCGCGGAGCAGCGGTTCAATCCCGCTCCCGGCAAGCTTTGAGGGGGCAAAAAAGGCTTCGCGCAGTGCCAGATGGCCGCCGTCGATGGGCTGGTTGTAGGCATCCAGGCGGAGCAGTTTCGGGCTCAACAGGCTGTGACCCAGCCGATAGGCGGCGCTGGAAAAGCTGTTGCTGATCCGGGCGTCCACCTCGGGGGCGTATTTGTCGTAGGCCGGAATTGCATCGGCCCCGAGCAGAAGCGGGAGGAAGTCGCGGAAAGTGATCGCCTGGATCTCCGCGCTGACCATCATGCGGGCCCGCTGGTAGATCTGCTCATCGCTCAGGGTCGGCTGTTCGGCGGCAATCCGCGCCGCCCACCAGTTGTGCTCGCGCACGAACAGGGTATGCATCGCGGTCAGCCCCAACTGCTCGTTGGCGCGAACGTCGCCGGCCAGAAACAGGGTTGATCCGCTGCCGCCTGCGTTGGGCAGTCCGGCATCGTTGAACGGGAGCAGATTGCCCTCGCTGGTCAACAGCATCCCGCCGCTGAAGCTGCGCAGCGCAGCGGCGCGCACCGCGTCGGAGCCGTAGACCATCGAGCCATCGAGCCAGCCGGTGATCTCGTTGACCTGCTGCCGCGGGTTATCCGCCGAGGTGCCGCTCTCATGATCGTAGATTGAGCGATTGAGATTGATCTGCGCGGTGCCGGAGAAACCCGGATCGAACTCGGGGTCACCCATCGGCACCGCGATCGGCGCCGCTTCGGCGGGCGCCACACCATCGGTCAGATCGATGTCGTGGTCGATGAACTGGCCCCATTGCCACAGATAATCACTGGCGAACTGCGGATTGCCTGCCAACAGGCTCTGATCGTGCACAAGGTTGCTGATCATTCGCGCGCTGGGGCGGGCGTCGCCGGCCATCTGCGAGATCTGATCGGCATAGGCGGGCGCGAACCGGCGCTTCAGCTGCTGGCCAGCGGCGTTGTACTGCGGAAACTGCAGATTGTTGCCGGAGCCGTCGATGCTGGGGACTTCGCGGTCGTTGGCCGGGCGGGTGGGGAAGATTTCGCGCTCGATCTTGCGCACCGGGGAGACATCATTGCCTTCGGACGCGGCGGCGGCGGGAACGGCGCAAACAATCCCCAGACTGAGGCATAGATGCAGCGCAATGGTTAGCTTGGCGTGGATCAAGGGCTACTCCTGACCAACCGCTGGGTGCCGGCTGGTCTTCACATTCCATAGACGGGCGGAGTTTACGAAGCTAGCCGTGGTCACGCCAGTCCGTCCGTCGGCTGGACAGATGATCCAGCTTCGCTTGCGTCGTCGTGCCAGAACGATTGGGCCATCGATGTCCGGCAACCAATGCTCTATGCCGGGCGCCGATCAGTGC
The DNA here is from genome assembly GCA_020442775.1 of Lysobacterales bacterium. Classification (GTDB taxonomy): domain Bacteria; phylum Pseudomonadota; class Gammaproteobacteria; order Xanthomonadales; family SZUA-5; genus SZUA-5. Next base: position 2,916 of record JAGRJL010000401.1, read on the forward strand.
GGAATGCGCTCCAGTCCTGTCGATCCTGAGCAATCGGCGCTCTGGCTCGGCAATCACGCGGTCGGCGCTCGACGCCGCAACCAGCCGTAATACAGCAGCGGAATCACCACCAGGGTCAGCGTGGTCGAGATCGCGATCCCGAAGATCAGGCTGATCGCCAGCCCGTTGAAGATCGGGTCATCGAGGATGAACAGCGCGCCCAGCATCGCGGCCAGTGCAGTCAGTCCGATCGGCTGCGCGCGCACCGCGCAGGCATCGACCACTGCGTTGGCCAGCTCGGCACCGCGCGCCAGTTGGTGATTGATGAAGTCCACCAGCAGGATCG
>JAGRJL010000402.1 GCA_020442775.1 Lysobacterales bacterium
GCGCAGATTGACCTCGATTGCCTGCAGCTGGGCGACGCCGTCATGTTCACAGTGCAGGAAAACCACCGAAAAGCGGCCGAGGATGCCCTTCTCCACGAACACCTCGGCGACCTTGATCGCGGCTTCGTGCAGCTGTTGCCGATAGCGTGGGTGGGCCGGGAACTGACTGCCCAAAAAGACCTGCCCACTGCGCCCGCCCAGCTCCTGATCGTGGGTGGAGATCAGCTCGATCTGGCGCAGCGGATTGATCCGCAGCTGTACCGACGGTGAGGATTTGTTCTCGCCCTCGATCCAGGCCTCGACGATTCCGCCGTCGCGATCATATTTGGCGCAGAACTCGGCGGCGCTGGTGTCTCTGGCCTCCGGCTCCACCTGCTCGCGCAGCGCGCTGGCGATGGCTTCACTGTCGGCGTCCGCGGGCAGACCGCTCAGATCCATCCGCGCATTGCCGTCGCCGGAGAAACCCTGCTCCAGCTTGAGCACCACCCGCCGCAGCCCGGGGTCGCGCTGGCGCATGGCGACGATGGCGGCGCTCGCTTCGGCCAGATTCTGGCGCTGCTCGGCACCATCCGGAAAGTCGATCCCGGCCAGCCTGAAGGCCTCGCGACTGCCGCTCTTGGAACCCCAGTACTGCAGCCGCGGATCGCAGGCGTACAGCGGAATCGCCAGTTCGCAGGCCAGCTTGGCCTCCAGATCGGTGGTATTGAACACCGACAGATGGGCGGTTTCGCGATTGGGGATGGAGCGGCGGATGCGCTCGATCAGCCGCGGCCGGTCGAGGATCTTCTGGGTCAGCGAGGTGGCAGAGGCGTCATGAGTGCTGATCAGGGTCAGCCGCTGCCGCGCGTGGCGACCGGGGATTCCCGGCAGCAGGCCCAGGTAGTAGTCGATGACCGCCGGATCGATCGGCACGCTGGTCACAAAGACTACGTGGGTACTGGGCATCCGCAGCAGCATCAGCATGCTGAGCATGCGCTCCTCGTAGAACCGCGCGCCGCTGACCTTGGCCAGCATCTCCGGATCCAGGCTCAGCCCCGGGACCACCACCACGGTGCGCTCGGCCGCGTGGTCATGGAAGATTCTCGAAAACAGTGCGGGCAGTCGCTGCTGCAGGGCATCAAACTGCGCCCAGTCAGCCGCACTCATCGGGTGTACCGGACTGGCATCCATGGCCGCACCTCCGTTCGCTGCTTCGCTGGCGAGGATGCAGGCGCCGCTGCCGGCGGTCAATTGATTCGCACCATGAGCGCTGGGCTGGCAACCGCCGCCGCGGGTAGGCAAACTGCGCCGATGACAAGCCCTTGGACCCGGACCCATTCGGTCCAGGCCGGTACTCACCCCGGTCTACTGGTGGTCTGCGACCACGCCAGCAACGCGGTTCCGCCCGAACTGGACGACCTTGGTCTGTCCGCCGAGCACCTGCGCCGCCACATCGCCTGGGATATCGGCGCGCTGGGCGTCGCCCAGGCGCTGGCCAGCCGCTTTGATGCCGAACTGATCCACTGCGGCACCTCGCGCATCGCGATTGACGCCAATCGCGCGCCGGACAGCCCGGATCTGATCCTGGATCGCTCGGACGGCGTTCACGTGCCCGGCAACCAACATCTGCGCCCAGCCGAGCGGCAGCGCCGCCTGGGTCACTATTTTCGTCCCTACCACGACCAGATCCGCCAGTCGCTGGA